>JAKLEG010000290.1 GCA_022703175.1 Myxococcota bacterium
GTTCGCCAGAGTTCGATGCGGTCTATCGACAGAAAACGCGTGAAACTCTGGGCAGGGGTGATGATCGTCGGTGAACGTTATCCCAACCGTCTACTAGGCCGTATCTAAAGACATTTATTGCCTCGGCTTTCACTCCAAGTATCCCACGCGGCCGTTCACCCATGATACCGCCTACGGCAGCACCACCGTGACACTTGCGGCACTCTCGACACTTAAGCCCAGGCTGTCGCTCACGTCGGCACCAAGCTCATAGTTGCCAGGCCCTGGCGCCGTGCCCACGAAGGTCGAGCTCGTGGTCCACGCGGCGAGCGCCGTCTTGGTGCCCATGGCATTGCGGCTGAAGTATTGGAAGCGAAGCGGTGCGTCGGGATCGCTAAACCCGGGACACTGGATGGTGTAGCTGCTGAAAGCTTGGAGGGTGCTGGGGCTTACGGTGCATGGGCCACCACCAGGAGGGGCGTTGATCCGCACTGCGAGGGACGCGTACCCGGTTTGACCGGCGCTGTCGGTCACCGCAAGCATGAAGGTGTAAGTGGCACCGGCCTCAAAAACGAAGGCCCCGGTGGCATTTAGGTCCAGCACCACGGCACCAGGGTCTGCAATCGGCACAGCGTCGTCTGCCTCCGACCAGAGATAAATGAACGGCGACGAACCGCTCACCGTGGCAAACACCCTGAGTCGGCCCGTGGGGTTGATGTAGGTAGACGGTGCCATGAGCGCGACCAGCGGAGGGGCGCCTGGCAGCACTTGGATGATCTGCGTCGCCGTGCTCGTGCGCGTGTCCTTGGTGACCGCGAGCGCAAATTCGTAGGTTCCCACGGCCAAGCTGCCGGCCGGCAGGTTGAACTGCGCCACGCTTGGGAGCACGAGGGCCGTCGAGGTGCCAAGGTCGAGGCAAGGCGCACCGTCAATATCGGTGCAACTCCAAGTGTAGGTTGGTAACTCCGTTGGCGCGTCTGGATCGTATGAGGCCGAGCCGTCCATCGTAAACTCACTCAAGATTGCCACTGTGCGGAAGTCGCCACCGGCAATCATCGCGACCAAAGCCTGCGCCACGACCTCTACCGTGACCGATGCCGTGGCCTCTGCCTGCCCACGCTTAACGGCGACGGTCATCACGTAGGTCGTGCCTGCGGCAAGCGTGTTGGCCGGTAGGAACAATACAGCCGCATGTGGGTCGCCCAAGGTGAGCGCTGGCTCGCTGCTCCAGGTGTATTGCACGAGGTCCGTGCCACACGTGGGTGCACTTACGAGCGCCTGCAACGCCAACACCTGCGGGCGAGTCGTTTGCAGGGCGGCCTCGCCTTGAATGGTCACCGTGATGCCCGGAGTTGTGACCGCAAAGGTGTGGCTGGCCGCGTTGGTGCCGCCCAGCCAGTTGCTCACAGTGGCGGTCACCGTGACGTTTTGTCCAAGTGGCAAGGTGGTGGCGTCAATGCTGAGTGCGGCGTTGGTGGTGGCGCCATTCAACGTCAGGTCGCTGCTCGTCCAAGCATAGGCAAGCGGCCGGCCAAGGCCGTTTGTCGCTGACGTCGTGAGTGTTACCGTGCCGCAGGGATTCACGGTGGCCGGGCCAAAAATAGTCACGGCGGGGATGGCCGGATTGCTTGGTGCTGCAACCACGGCGGTAAGTGCTTGTGGCAGTGCCGCAGTGGCTCCCAAAAGCCACAGCCCATGGGTAACGGTACTGAGCGTGTCACCAGGCATCAAAGTCGCACCACTGCCAAACAGCACCGTCAGCTCGACCAAGTTGTTTCGCATACAGGTAGGCGACGCTCCCAACGCCGCTGCATTGAACAGGGTGTTGCAGGCGAACACCGTGCCGTGGTGGGCTGGGTCGAGCGGGCTGTCGAGTACCACTCGAATCGAGCCGCCGTTGTCTGCGATGCGCGCCGTTACGATGGCGGGTGTGGCGCTGACCACCAGCTGTAGGGACACGGTGGCCATGGCCTGCAACGGTGGTGTGGCCGCGGGAGACTCCGTCAGCAGCAACGTCAGGGTGGCGCCAAGTGTTGTGCTCGTCAGGTCGCTTACGTAGGCGAGCTGTGCAAGTGCGGACGTCAGGTCGGCAGCGGTGCCGGTGATGCGGAGGTTTGCCGCCGCTGTGCCTGGCGCCACCAGGTAGGTGACTCCGGGGACGCCTGGATCTGGAAGCAGCAGCTTGCCACGATTTACCAGGAGCACGAGCTGCAGAGTGTCGCCATCGACGTCGTTCACCTGGAGACCGGTAAGGTCGGTGGTTCCCCAAGCGAGCGTCACAGGCGTGGCAGCGACGAGCGTCGGCGCATCATTCGCTGGGCCAATGGCTACTGCGAAGCTAGCACTGCATGCGCCGTCGGCATTTTCGGCTGCCACGGTGACGCCGATCGTGCCCCAGAAATCGGCCTCGGGTTGCAGTTGCAGGTCGGCGAGTTTGGCCAACACCTCTTCTTGGCTGCCCGCAAGCGTCAAGCTCGGGCCGTGGTCTCCGGCAAGGTCGTAAAGCGTGCCATGGCCGTCCAACGATAGCGTGAACGTGAGCGGCAACAGGCTCTGTAGCGCGATGAGGCCGTCGAAGGGCACCGGGCTATCCTCGCTACCGGCCACACTGGTGGGTACGACGAGCTCTGGTGGGAACAACAAGGTAACTTCAGCGTCACCGCCACCTGCATCAGTGTGGCCAAGGTCTTGGTCAGCGTCGCTCGTGGGATCGCCCGCGGTGTCGGTGTCTGCGCCACCGCTTGGGTCGGCCATGTAAACGGGGTCAGCTGCGCTCTCGGGATCTCCTGCAACTTCAGGGTCGCTGGCCGTCGCCGAGTCAGCGTGATCAAGACCATCGCCGGGGTGCACCGTGTCGCCTTGGCCAGGGTCGGTGGCGGCATCGGTCGCGAGCTGCGGATCTCCCGCGTCGGCGTCGCCCAACAGGCTCCCCGTGGCGTCAGCAGCGGTAGGGGTAGACCTGCCAGACCCAGGATTACTGCAGCCACTATTCACGAGAGCGGGAATCGTTACCAGCCAGGTTCCCAGCAACAGACGACAACGGAACCATTTCGACATGCGACTCCTGTGGGTTGCGACAACGCTCCGAGAGTGTACGCGATGCCGTGGTCAGCTGCGAGGCGGATTGCTCTCGGCCGCCGCGGGCATGGTACGGTCCAGGAAAAGACCGGTCTGGCCTTCAATCTGCGCGGCCATGGTCTTGCACGGCGATGAACGACCTGCCGTCAGAAACTGGGTGATTGTCGTCAGGATGATCACACGACTAACTACCGGAGCATCGAGGATGGCTTACCTTTGCAGTTTGGACCACTCGAAGACCCGACGGCGACTTTCTTCGGGCGACAGGTCTTCGACGCGGGTCATAATCGACCAACGGAGGCCAAACGGATCGACGATAGACGCAAAGCGATCGCCCGAAACAAAGGTCATCAACGGCTCGCGCACGGTGGCGCCGGCGGCAACCGCCTGGGCGACAACCTCGTCTACATTGGGCACATACAGCGCCAACGAGAACGAGGCGCCGTGGGCACCATCGGAGGCTACCAGGCCGTAGCTTTCAAGGGGGTCGCTTACTGTGATCTTGCCGGCGCCAAAGTCCAGCTCGGCATGAGCCACCGCATCCGAGCCGGGTAACTTGGTCACGTCGAGGACACGGGCGCCGAGTGCCTTTTGATAAAAGATAAGGGCGGCTGCGGCCTGTCTTACGACAATGTGAGGGGTGATCGCAGTACTGCCGTTGGGTCTACCGTGGGTTGTGTGCGTGCCGTGCGCGGCACCGTGTGCTTGTGTGTTCATGCGGTGCAAGTTACGAACACTGCGGCATTGCGTCTTGTACTTTTGCGACACGCCGAGGGCTGCATGCCACATTCGAAAGGACATCTAAACCCCGGTTCACCGGGGGTGTCACTCGACCGCGTTGAATTGAGCGCGAAATACACGGAGCTGGTTCGGCACGTCTGGGTTGTACGGTGGCGTTTGCCGGTAGGCGAGGTCAGTCAGCAAAGGGTGCTCACCTACCCAGCGTTCAACCTGATCTTCAGCGATCAATCGGCAACACTCTATGGCCCGAACCCGAAAGTGTCGGTTCAAACCCTGAGCGGCCAGGGTTGGGCGCTGGGGTTGCTGCTTAGGCCGGCCGCCGGCCCATTGCTCACCTCAACGTCGCCACGCAGACTCTTGGCTCAGAGCGAACCGATGCCCGGGGCGCCCACGATTGAGATAGCCGCGGCGATGGCGCGAAATTCGCCCCCCTCCGCGCTCACGCTCATCGAGGCGTGGCTTGGCCCCTATGCGCGTCGCGTCGGTTCCGCGGGACGCCTGGTCAACCGCGTCTGTCGCGTGGTGGAGGAGGATCGAACCTTGGTTCGAGTGGTTGATGTTGCAAGGCGGGTCGGTGTCTCGACGCGCAGCCTTGAGCGCCTGATCATGGCGCACGTGGGCGTCACACCAAAGTGGCTCATCGAATGCCGGCGTCTGCAAGAAGCGGCGACGACACTGTTTGCTCGCCCAGAGACTCCCCTGACCGAATTGGCTCTGGATCTTGGCTACGTGGACTATGCCCACTTCTACCGGCGCTACAAGGCCATCCTCGCAGAAACCCCCAACAAGACGCGCACATCTGCACAGATCGCCCGCCGCCCACACGGGCGTCAAACAGCGTCGCATCGGTAGGCCGCGGAGCTACTGTCTGACACAAACGATGCCTACGTTTGCCGATGAACCTCCTTGACTGCTTCGGTAGCTTACGCTTCATCTGCATCTGCGGGTATTGTCCACGAACCTTCTCGCACCACGCGCCATCAGGGTCCGACCATGGCTGCGGAACTAGGGAAACCGAATGGCGAGCCCGAGCAGGCCGCCATCGCGACCGGGAGCGACGAAAGGTTCTACATGCCAAGAATCGTCGGTGGCAGCAGCTGTCAGCGTCGGTGTGGGGGCTGACTTGCGGCTCAGGAAGGCAATATCGAAGACCTCGGCTGCCACGAACTCGATGCCTGTCAATGCCAGGCCCAAAATGCCCACGAGTACCGTGCCGACGGCGCGCGGCCAGAACGTACCATCATGACACTCGTCGTCGTAATCGGAGTGACAGCCATCATCGCCACCATTCATGATGCCGCCTGCCGCCGAGTAGGTGAGTGCCAATAGAATCGCGGGTGCGACGATGCGCACGCCAGCGCTTGCCAGCGCCGCTTTCGGGTTGCCTTGAACGACATGGATCGTTGGGCTGGCCAAGGTGAGGCCGGTGAGGCCTAGCACGATCAAGGCGTCATTGTCGGCGGCGACTCCGCCCCACAGCAAGGCATGCGAGAGAAGGTCGGCGATGAGGACCTGCCTACCGTACCAGACTTTTACACTGTTCTCGGCCAAGAGCGGCGTCACGGGCGTTGGTGGTACCGACGTTTGGCTGGGGAGCGTCTTGGCGTCAGGATGCACCGGCAACGCCGCTTCAGTGTCGGGCGCAGCGGGGAGCGTCTGCGAAGGGCGCGCGGGTAACTCGAAGCTCACGTGCACATCCAGAGGTGTTGGGTGTGGCGCGAGGTCGCGCAGGTCGGGGCTGTTGGTTGCCACACAGCGATCAGCAACCCGCGTGGCATCTTGGGGCTCGACCTGTACGCCCTGCGCCGTAACGCTTACGTGGACGGCAGCGTCGTTGGTTTCGGCAAAGCACGCGCACAAGCCGGGCGACGCGGTGGCGAATCGCGATGCCAATGCTTCCAGCACACGGTCATCGGTACTGAGCGGGCCCGCTGGAAAAGTCTCGAACGACTCCGGGTTTGAGCACGCAGAGGCAATTCGTAGGTCGCGTTGCAACGCCGTGACTTGTTGATGCACCGGATGCACAGCGTCGGGAGCGATTCGGATCGTGGCCTGCAGCGGCCTGAGAGCACAACCACCAGCCGCAATTGCGGCACAAAATGCAAAACCAAACAAACGCATGCTGACCTCGTATGCAAGTGACGGCGCGGCGACTCATTTGCAACACCAATGCCAGCAGCAGCTACGAGACACGCAATGTCTCACCCGCATGCGAAAAGACGCGACCTATCATGGACTTGGAAGACCCGATGGTGCCCAACCAACGCCGGATAACGTAGCTTGAGTCGCTGACGCAATGCGACATTGTGGTCATGGTCACTGACGCTCATCGACATGGAACATGGCCCGACCTGCGCCTAGCGCCCGCACCTGACTGATTCCACCTGACCTTTCGTCGACCCGTCCGGCGGTGGTTCCTGGCCGCGACGTTTTGTCCGCCTCGCCTCGGTCGGTAATCGCGATCTGTCAGCACGCGCTGCAGACATGAGGCGTGTCGATGATCGATCGAAACCGGGGCGAAGATAAGAATGCGAGCAGGCAGTCCTACAGCGTTTTGTGCGTGCCGTCGCAGTAGGGCGCGGTTTTTGTTTTCTTGCAGTTGCACAGCCACGCTTCTTTGGTTGCGTCGGCCTTGAAGATAAGCGGCATGAGTCCCGTGCCCTTATGGGATCCATCGCAGAATGGCTGCTTTTTGGATTGGCTACAGCGGCACCACGCGTAAGTTTGGCCAGCAATCAGTTGTACGACGATCGGTTGTTTAGGAGGGGTGTTCGCGTCTGTCATGCTGGCCTCGCCTGTTACGTGGTACTCAATGGCCCAGTCTCACGGTCTGCTTCATTTCGGTGCCGGTGTCGAGGTCTTTGGCATGCAGCGCCAGTATCCCTTGCGCGCTCACGTCGAACACCACCTCCACCCGCACGGCGCCCGCGGGGCCGGGTCGAATACCCGCGAAGGTAAATTCGCCTAACAGGGTGTTGTCAGAGGCTTTGAGTTTGTCGCCTTGATACAGCCGCATGACCAAGTCGGTTTGGTGGTCTTGGTGGGTCGTGAAGGTGAACTGTTTTTGGTTGGGGACGGACGAGTTTCGCTCAAACAGGTGGTGCAGGCTGCCATCGGCACGCTCAATCCCGATGGCCATGGGGATGACGTCCAAGAGTTGGACTTTTAATGCAGCGTCTTGGGTAAGGCTGGATGCGAAGAGGGCTGCACCGATGGCCACGGCTTCGTCTGGGTGCACGCCTTTGGACGGGGTTTTGCCGAAGAATTTGGCAATTCGCTCCTGGATCATGGGCATCCGAGTTTGGCCGCCAACCAGAAGTACCTGGTCAATTGCGGCGGGGCTCAGATTTGCGTCGCCGATAACCTTGGCGCACGTGTCGAAGGTGCGATCGACCAAGTGGCCCACCAGCATTTCCAAGTCGTCACGCCGAATAATCAGGTTCAGGTCCAGAGGTTGGCTTCCGGCCATGGCGATAAACGGAATGGACAAAGGTGCTTCTTGGCGCACCGACAGATCGATCTTAACGCGTTCGGCCATGTCGCGAATCCGCTGCATCGCGATCGGATCGCTGGCCAGCTCGATGCCATGGGCCGCACGAAAGTCAGAGAGGATGTATTGAGTGAGTGCGTTGTCGAAGTCCAACCCACCCAAGAAGACATCGCCCCCCGTGGCTTTGACTTCGAAAACCCGGTCACGAATTTCGATCACCGAGATATCGAA
>JAKLEG010000291.1 GCA_022703175.1 Myxococcota bacterium
CAGGCGCTTGCCGTCAACAAGAGGCCAAGATCGTCGTCGGTAAAATCAGTCGCTGGAGCCAACGCCAAGCCAGCAGCCCAACCGCCAAGACCAGCGTACATCAACGAGCGTGCACTGCGGCGAGCATCATGGTCATAGGCCCATTCCACGCCCACGGCACCAACGGCCGCCACGCCACTCCAGAGCGCCGCCTCCAAGTTGTCGTCGAAATCCCGGTCCACGAGCTGGCTGACCACGTCGCCAGTCAAGAAACCAGCCCCGGCGCCAGCCATCAACCCAGAGCGCGCGGGATGGTCGGATTCCAACGACAGCGCATACGGCAACAGCGCGCCGTAGCCGCCCCACACCAGCGTCGTCATCGCGACCGTCGGCGCCTCGTCGGACGAGAGCTTACTCCAAGGCGCCGCTGCACCCGCAACGAGCATGCCGGCGACGGGTGCAAGCTGCATGGCCAATCCCTGCTGGCGGGAGGAACCTGGGATATCAAGCCCGGCAAGACCTGAGGCCAACAGGGTCGCTGCCGTCGCCACGGTGGCGCCTCCCCATGCGTACTGGCCGTCGGCCTCCAACAGCTGAGTCGTGCCAGCCATAGCAAAATATCCCACGGCGGCGCCCGCCATGGCTCCACCCTTACGTGCTTGGCTCGTGGCTGCCGAGCCGTCCAGCGTGAGCGGTAGCAGCCCTCCCAACCACGCCCCTAAGCCACTGCCCACAAAGAGGTAGCTCAGATCGTCGTCGCTGTAGGAGGTAAACGGTGCCACCAGAAGCCCAGCGCCAAGTCCAGCATACAAACCAGCGTCTGCCCAACGCAGAGCATCCCGGTGTTCTGCCCCGGGTTGCGCCCAACCGGCGCCGAAAGCGCCAGCGGTCGCGATCGAGCTAAGCCAAATCGCCTCGGCAAGATCGTCAGTGCGGTAATCGCCCAACTGCGCGCCCGCCATACTCAAAAGACCAATCCCGGCGCCCGACCAGGCGGCGCCGGCCATTTGCCGTCGGTCCTCGGATTCCGATTGGTCGCGCCACAGACTCAACCCCGCACCCGCGATGCTCCCCAACGTCGACAGCGTCGAGATGAATGCGACGTCCTCCTCGGAATACTCCGTCCAGGGTGCCGCGAGCAGTCCCACGCCCAAGCCAGCGTAGAGCCCGGCATCACCAAAACGAAGCCCGCGTTCCGAAAGGCTCGGCGCATCATAGGTCGCAACCCCCCACGCCCCCACACCCAGTATCGAACTCAGCAACACCGCCTCTGGCAGCTCGGCACTCGGATACTCAACGAATTGAGCCGCACCCATGCTCAGCAGGATCGCGGCCGAACCCGAAAGCGCGGCGCCCTGGCCTCGTGAGGCGGCATCAGCAGCTGGCCGACGACGCCAGTCTGCCAACCCCGCGCCCGCCAAAGTGCTTACAGCGGCCACGGTGCCGATGAGGCGCAGATCTTCCTGTGAATAGGAGGTGAAAGGTGCCGCCAGGAGGCCGGCACCAAGCCCGACGTACAAACCAAGGTCTCCAAACCGGCGTGCCTCTCGCGCGCTTGCAGTATCTCGGAGCCCCGTACCGCTCCAGGCGCCGAGTCCCACCACCGAAGCGACCCAAATAGCCTCGGGAAGCTCGGACGCCGGATAGTCCACCACCTGGGCCAACCCCATTCCGCCCAAGCCCAGCAGCGCCCCCGACAACGCTGCATCCGCCGCGCGATCCCGAGCCGCCGGTGCGCCCGTGGCCGTCCAATCCGGTAGACCCACACCAGCCAAGGCGCCAGCGACCGTCAGAGTTCCCACGAACATGCGGTCGTCGGCACTGTAGTGCGTGTGCGGTGCCACACCCATGCCAACCGCCAACCCCCCGTAAAGACTCAGTTCTCCAACCTGCAACGGGCGTCGGCTGCCGGTGTCGCTTGCGTGTTCGGCCAGGCGCCATCCTGTCACCCCTAGTTGTGTCATCAGCCATACGGCCTCGGGCAAATCGTCTGCCGGGTAGTCGATAAACTGCGACATTCCCATGCCAGCGACCCCCAGCAGCGCGCCTGACAAGGCTGCGCCCGCCGCGTGGTCTTGGGCTTTCACCTCATGCGCGGGCCGCCACACCGAAAGACCTGTCCCAGCTAGGCCACCCACAAGCGTCAGGGTGCTGACAAACTTCAGGTCGTCTGGCGTGTAATGAGTCCAGGGAGCCAAAAGCTCACCCGCTAACCACCCTCCCAGGCTCAAACCCTCAACCGTGCGGCTATACGGACGCCGACCCAACCCCATGAGTGTCGCCGCACCCAAACCGGCGCTGGAGGCATACAGATCGGCCAGCGCAACTTCAGTGACGTCGCCCTCGTCCTTGGGACCAATGCGAATCGACAGGCGCGTAAGCCCGCCGCCCAGCGCCATGCCGGCCAAGACACCGCCCTGGTGTTCGCTTGTGGGAACCAGGCTGTGGTCGCCGCGCCACAAGAATGGGATGACGCTTCCGTGAGCTGCGCCGAGCGCTGCCCCCAAGGCCAAGTGATAGCCATCGGCAGCCGTGTAGTGACTCGAACGCTCGGTGACGGTGGCCCCCACGTAGCCAGCCAGTGCCCCGGCTTGCATGAGCGCCACGGTGGTGCGCCGGTGATGGCCGTTTGTAGCCGCAGGCGGAAGCAACAAGCCAATGCCACTGCCTAGGGCCATACCCCCAAGCGCCCCCGCGTCCACGCGCAGGATTCGCCGCGGCTCAACATCGGTAAACTGCGACACGACACCTGCAAAACCCAGACCCAACGCCGTGCCCAACATGGCGCCTCCGGCCCGCTCACCGTTAGCCATGCTGTCGCCTTCCGCGGTGCGATAGGCCGGCAACCAACTCCCCAAAAAGGCACCCAGGCCTGCGGTGGAAACACCAAGCGCTGCATCCGCCGGTTCGTAACGCAATTTCGGCGCCAAGAAGGCACCCAACCCCACTGCGCCGATGGCCGCGCCCGCGGAAAACATGTTGGAGAATTGGCTGGAGCCAAGATCTGGCAAGAGCAACGAGACGCCGGCACCACCCATGCCCAAAATTCCAGCACCGGCACCGGTCATGAATAGTTCACCGGGCGTCAGATCCACGTACTGGCTGGAAAGCAAGCCCGCGTACAGCCCAACGGTGCCCCCCACCATCACGCCGCCCCAACGCCGCTTGGCGCGCTCTTCGGCGGACACCTCGATGGCCACAGTACGCTTGGCAACCTCGGCCGGAACCTGCGCGCCGGTTACTGCACCACCGGCCGCCATGAGCGCCACAAGGGCAAGGTCGGTCTGGCGGAACTCAAGCTTCGGACCGAATCCGCCCAGGAGGCCCGCACCAAGCAGCGTTCCAGCCTCAAGCATGGCGAATGTAGGTCGACCGGAAAACCGCGCGGGATCTGACAAACCCACACCCGCCCCCAGGGCCGCCCCGGTCGCGGAGCCCAAGGTAGCCCAGGCAATACTCTCCTCCTGGAACTGCGCAAACTGCGACAACGCCAAACCGCCTGCCAAACCGACCGCCTGGCCGATGCCCACGCCTGCCGCCACATCCCCTGCATCGAAACCGGAGGCGTCCTTGATCGCACGCGGTGCGAATGCGCCCATAAAAGACGCAAAAGCCATACTGCTGGCCACGCCACGCGCGGTATTCTCATCCAAGGTCAGCCGCGGCGCCACCAACGCCATTGGCACCACACCGACCAACGCGCCTAGGGTAAAGACATCCGCCGGACCTGCCGTGCTCCCGCGACTGCCACGCAAGTAAGCAAGCGAAAGCGCGCCAATCCCCAGCGACGTGGCCGTGGCATTGCTCAACAGAACATCACGCACACCAAAGCGCGCAGGCCGCAACGTCAACGCCCCCACAGTCACGCCCAACGCCTCGCCACCCATCGCCGCCCAAAGCGGCCCGGTGCCATCCTCGGTTCCGGCCCCGCTCAAGCGCGCCAGCGAATACCCCCCCAACGTCCCCCACACTCCCAGACTCGTGAAGTAGCCCGCTTCGCCCAACGACAAATCGGTATTGAGGGTCAGCATGAATGACGTACCGCCGCCCAGCGCAGCGCCACCGATGCCGAGCAGCACCTTTTTGTTGCCTTGGCCGACTTCCGAGAGGCGTTCGGCGATCTCTGTAGACAACAGCAGCAACGTGGTGCCGAACCCAGCCGAGGTCGCAACCAACGGCACCCGCCCATACTGGTCCCACTCGGCGTAGGCATCAGGCGCCAATTGGTGCATCGCCGCGCGTGAGGCGTTTCGCAACTCGCGGTCGTCGCCATCACCCAATCGAGTCAGAAGGGGTAAATCATCGCGGCTGCCCTGCTCGCCCAACCTCGCGACGGCACGCATCCGCAATGCCCGGTTGAGGCTGTCATCGGCCACCAGCACGCGCATCGCGTTGGTGCCCGCTGGTTCCGGCAACCGAACCAGCGCCTCGAACGAGCGTTCGGCGAGTTCGGCACGAATTGCTGGGTTGGCGACGGCCAATCCGCCGCCTCGCACAGTCGTCTCGACCTCAAGATCTGCGTCACCTAGCTGCGCCGCGCGCTTCTTCACCGCAAAGTCGGGCGGCGCCAGACGCACATATCGGAGATAGAGAGGAGACAACGTTGGATCTGGATAATGGTCAAGTGCTTGGAGAGCGAGAAGCGCGACCTCTGCATCCGCCTCGCTCTCCAGGCGCGCAGCCAACGCACTCGCGATGGCAGGATCAGGCAGATCTTCGACCAAGCGCGTCACCACCCGCGCAAGGTCGGGATCTCGTTCGTTGCGAATCGCCTCAGCCAACCGTTGCCGGACCTCGGCCGTGGGCCGTGCTGCAATCAGGCGGTAGAGAACCTTCCGTTGCGGAGCCAATGCCTCGGCCACCAACGCCAGCCATGTCGGCAGCACAGTGGCGTCCGGTGCCCGTTCAACGGTGCGTCCAAGCAATGTAAGCAGCTCAGGTGATGCGGTACGCTCGGCCAGCGTAAGCACTTGGGCTGCGGTTTCGGGGCTATCGTCCCCGGCAAGCGCTTCCAAAAGGGCCTGTCGCTCGGCATCCGAAAGGTCCGAATCATGAAGGTGCGGGAGCAATTGGGCCGACCGTAGCGACGTCTCTTGCGCACGCAGCTGCGCCCACGACTCCGGCGCGGGGTCGCGCGCCACGGCCAACAGCTGCGGCCAAATCATCGCCACATCACCTCGCTCGCGCACCAAGAACGCAGCCAATGTAAACCCATAGTCTTCAGTTCGTCGGAGCAACTCCGGTGATAACGAGGCCAACACATCGGTGGCCTGCTGGCGCAACACCGAAGCCGCTGAACGCTTCACCCCGTCCGATTCGCCTTCTATGAGCAAGCGCGCCATCGCCTCGGCAACGGCTACGCTCTTGTGTTGTGTCAACGCGCGGAGCGCACCGTTTCGCACCTCTGCACGCGGGTCCTGCAACCAACCGAGCAACAGCGCCTCATCGCCGGGAAGCGGCATCTCTGAAAAGTGGCGCAACACCCTCTGTTGCACCTCGGAAGAGCCCGCGCCCACAAGCGCGGCCAAAAACGGTCGCATCGGCGCTTGGTCCGCTAACGCAAACAGCCTGTCGAGTTCACCCACAATCCCGGGGTTTGCGACGTCGGCGACCACCGTCGCGGCGGTCAACAGGGTGCGATAGCTTGTCGGCACACCCCATCGAGTCTTGGCAGCTGGCTCACGCCCGAGGTAGGCGGAAAGTCGCTCCAGGCTCGGTCGCTCCCTTTGCGCCCGCAACGCGGCAGCGACACCCTCTTGCAGCGCGGCGTCATCCAGGCCCGAGGCCACCAAGCGCAGCGTTCGCAATGCCTCTGGCACCGCGAACGTGCCCAACGCCGCAATCGCCGCGCGTTGTACGCTTAGATCCGGTGTCAAGGCTGCTCGCCCCAAGGCTTCGATCCGAGCACTCAATTGACCGCCATCCTCGGGCCAGTCGAGCTCTGCCAATGCCGATGCCGCAGCACTTCGCAATGCGGGTGTCGGCGCCTGGCGCAGCAATCGCCGCAGTGGCAGGTCGTAGACCTCAAGGTGGGTCTGACCGGCAGCCTCGACGGCCTGTGCCACCACGGCCGGCTCGCTGTGCAACATATCTACGAGGATCGCCAAAAGCGGCGCCTCCTCAGGGAGGGGCCGAATAGATGCGCTGCTTTGCGAGACCACCACGGCACACACAACCGAAGCAACACCGAACATCGCGACCCCCAAACATCCGTCCCACCATCAAACTAACGAAACTGGCTTACCCGGGCATGGCAACAGCTGGCCATGCAATAGTGAATAACGGTTCTATAAGCCCTGTGATTCACTCGCAACGCACCAGCCTACCTGTGCTAGGGTTCGCCGCCATGGTCGACTCGCTTTCGGAACGCCGCCTGCTGGTTGCGTTGGCCGTCGTCGCCGCAGCGTCCCTGCTCGTCGAGGTCTCGCTCACGCGCCTGCTGTCGGTGGCCTTGTGGTATCCATTCGCGTTCTCAGCCCTCGCCACCGCGATGCTGGGCTTCGGCGCTGCTGCCGTGGCACTTGGCACCTCTGCCTGGCTTCGGCGGGTCGCGGCCCTCACGCTGCTGCGCGTCTGTGCTATCGGCTTCGCCTTGGTTACCGCGCTCGGGTATCCGCTTTGGAATCGCCTGCCGGTCGATCCGATGAGCCTGGGACACGATCGTTTGCAACTCCTGTGGCTGCCGTTGTTGCTCCTGCTGTTAACCCTGCCGTTTTTCGCTGCCGGATTGTTCATTTCCAAAGGATTCACGCTGTTTCACGCCCAAGCGCCGCACTTGTACGCGGCTGATTTGGGGGGCGCGGGAATCGGCGTGACCCTGTACGTCGCCGCAATGCCAAATCTGGGTGGGCCAGGCACCTTGTTCGCCGGTGCGGCGCTCGCCATGGTGGCGGCCCTGCTGTTGTGGTGGGAACCACTCAAAATGCGGCTAATTTTGGGGGTGGTGGTCCTCGCGCTTACCGCGGCCGCAACCCAAATCGAGCGGTTGATGCCGCTGCGAGTTACCGAGAACAAGCTCCTGGGCTCCCGAGAAGCACGAAACCTACCACGCGGCTCGCAATGGACTCTCTCCTCCGCCATCGACGTTATCGAGCCGAACCGCGAGGCAATGCCAATCATCGTCATCGACGGCGGCACCGCGCTCTCCTGGGTGCCACGCGCACCGAAGTTCGGCTCATGGCCAAAGCCCACTGGTCTGCGTGCCGCTCCGTATGCCCTGGCCGACACCGCCTCGGCGCTCATCATTGGCTCAGGCGGCGGCATGGAAGTTCAGGCCGCCGTAGCGTCCGGGGTCAAACGCATTTTGGCAATCGAAATCGACCCCGCCATCAACCGGCTTGTGACCGGACGCTTGAACACCATCCTCGGCGGCCTCTTCCAACGCCCTGAAGTGGAGCTGCGTACCGGCGAAGCCCGCGCCGAGCTTGGCGCCACGCGGGAGCGCTTTGACAGCATCGTGGCCTTCCACACCATCTCCAATGCCGCGTCCGCCACAGGTG
>JAKLEG010000292.1 GCA_022703175.1 Myxococcota bacterium
ACATCGTACGGCGCGTCAGCGATCACCGCGGTTAGGAACGACACGGCCTGCTGGAAGGCTTTGCGGCCGACATCTTCCTCGCTGTACTCCACGACAACACGGAAACTGTGCGGCTCACCCCCCAAAGCAGCGCAGCTCAGCGCCACGCGGACCCCAGCTTCGCGCTGCAGCGACACGGCTACGCGCGCAAGCAAACGGGCCCAACTCAACGGCGATGACTCGCCAGCCAGATCGTGCAAATCCATGGAGGGCAAACGCACGCCAGCGCGTGCCAAAACCCTCTCCCACGCTGGCAACGTCGTCGGTGGGTTGAGCGTCACAAGCGCTTCGAGCGCGGTCACCCGGCCCCAAATGTTCGGGCCTCGCAACGCACCAACTCTTTCAACGCTTAGCATGACTGGCCTCCAAAAGTTGGCTGTGATTCGTCTGAATACGATTGCAGAACCGCGGCGATCTTGTCGCCAGGGATCCCCAGGGCCCACGCGGCGGCAGCTGCCGCCATGGCCTGGTCAAGGTGCGCATCGAGGTCGCCCCCCTTGGCTTGCGGGAGGGTGCTCATCGCCGCGAGTCGGCGGGTCGCCGTGCCTTCACGTAGTTCAATCACACCCTTGTGGAGCACCACGGCTCGTTTGCCGCGTGAGCAGTGCTCCACCACCACCGGGTGGTCGGCGCGACGCGCCGTGAACGTGACGCTGCCGGCGCATAACGGTGCCATGTCCACCACCAACGGATCCTCGGCATTCAACACCGCAGCCCCCGTAGGTAGCACGACATCCACCGGACAGCGCTTCACCGTAAACATCTCTTGAGGGGTGTACAGAAAGTGCGCGGGGAGCTTCGCGTCGGCGGCGATGTTGGTCACGACTGCAACGTCACACGCGTCGAACCCGAGGCCACTCCGAAGAATCCCCTCAGCGCTGGCTTCAAACACGGCCGCATCGATTGCGGGGTTCAACAACACGTCGCGCGCCGCTTCGGGCTCGGCTGACGGTTGCCGCCGTAAGCAACGCGACCCCACAAAGGTGCCGTCGGAGCATGCCAAGCCAACATTGTGGCCGGTGGCCGCGAGCATCGCCGACACCCATTTGCTCACGCGGGTCTTGCCAGAGGAGCCGGTGACCGCAACGATCGGAATACGACCTGAGGCGCCGTTGGGATACAGCATCTTGAGGATCGCTTCCCCCACCGGGCGAGCGGTGCCAGAGGCAGGCATCAGGTGCACGTGCAGACCTGGACTGCTGTTCACCTCCACCACGGCGCCCCGTTGTTCTTCGAGGGGTTGACCGATGCTCTCGACGACAACATCAACACCGGCGATGTCTAATCCGACCACCTGGGCCGCCAACACGACGTGCTGCGCTACGTTGGGATGCACTTCGTCGGTAACATCAAAACCAACGTTGCCGTTGCGTTGAACAAAGACGCGCAGCCCGGCAGCAGGCACTGCGGTAGGCGACAAGCCCTGGCGCTTCAGATCCAAACGAATGACCTGGTCGATCTCGACCGGGTTCAGCGGGTATTCATCCCCACAGCCACGGCGTGGATCGGTGTTCAATTGCAGGTCGATGAGCTCCTGCACCGTGTGTTGCCCATCGCCCAAGACCGTGGCGCTCTCGCCGCGGGCCGCCGCAACTACCTGATTGCCGACCACCAGCAACCGATGCTCGACCCCGCGAATGAACTGCTCAACAATGACGCCGTTGCCCTCGCCTGCAGCAGCCGTATACGCCGCCTCTACCTGCTCCTGCGTGGACAGCTCGGTGAACACCGCCCGACCATGGTTGCCGTCGCGCGGCTTAACGACCACCGGCACTCCGATCTCGGTGGCGGCTTCCCAGGCGTCGGCGGCGCACGAAACCACGCGACCTTCAGGGATTGGCACCCCCGCAGCGCGCAGTACGGTCTTGGTGAGCTCTTTGTCCTTGGCAATCCATTCGGCAATGGCGCCGGTGCGGTCGGTCTCGGCGGTCCAGATGCGACGCTGCTGCTTGCCATGCCCCAGTTGCACCAGGCTGCCTTCGTTAAGGCGCCGTGCGGGAATGCCGTGGGCCTGTGCCGCCGTAACGATAGCCTGGGTGCTCGGCCCGAGAATCACATCCTCGGCCAGCGCCTTCAGACGCGCGACCTCGTGCGCGACGTCAAAAGGCCGATTCTCGACCGCGGCCATCACAAGCTCACGAGCGGTTTTGAGGCAGGCCAGGCCTACCGTTTCGTCCTGATAGCGCACCGCCACCTTGTAGGTGCCTGGCGTCGACGTCTCGCGTGCTTTGCCAAACCCTACCGGTGTGCCAGCCAGGTTCTGCAGTTCAATGGTGACATGCTCTAGGATGTGCCCCGCGTAGGTACCGTCTTTCAGTCGGCTCAGAAACCCACCGCGCACTCCCAAACCACAGCGGTGCTCCACCAACCCCGGCAACCAAGTAGATAAGCGCTCATACAGCCCGGGGATCTGATCGGAGGGTGAGTCCGCAAGCGACCCCAGATCCACCCACGCTTCCAAACAGGAACGCCGGGACCAGAAGTTGGGGCCTTTGAGGTTTAGAATCCGCAGAATTTGCATGGTCCGAACACCGACTTCCTTAAATGCCATCGACCCTCCTCGTCCATGCAAGAATCCGGCCCAACGGCAAATTATCGCAACTCATTGTTTTTACTTGTGTTTTATATTTTAAGCGGCCCCTTAAGGTCGCCGCGTCCTGCAAAATGCAAAGAGTTGTGCAGCAACATGGCGGCAAGCCATGCCTAGGCATGGGGTGGGATGTAGGTGGAGGAGCACCCGAAGTAGGCGAAACCGTGCTATTGAACGCGATAGGCCCAGGGACGATTGCCTTCGGTGAACACGACGACGCCATGACGCTCATCGAAGCCCGACGGCATGTTGTCGGTGAAGGCAGGCGGCTCGCCCCCTCCGACTACTTGTGGTGTCGGTTGCGTCCAGGCGTTGGTCGCAAAGGAGTAGAGCCACAGGTCGTTACGCCAGTCGGTATTCCAGCTAACGCTGCCCCCCAGCAGCACGAGCAGGTCGTGGACGCTATCGTAAACGAGGCCAAACTTGCTGCCTCGGAACGGCGGTTGGTTGGCGGCCGCTAGGTCGGCCCAATGGTGGGTACTGGGATCGTAAGCAAAGGTGGCGTTCTGGGGGGCCTCTGCCGTGCCAACATTCCGCAGAGCGATGAACTGCCCGTGTGCGCTGGCCCACGCGACGCGGGTATAACCGTAGGTGGTGTCGGGCAACTCTGGCGTCGGTTGCGCCGTCCAAAGTGCCGTCGCGGCATCGAACTCCCAGGTTTGCGCCTCCCCTGGAATCATGCCCACCCCCAAACTCGGACTAAACGAGACGGCGCACGAGTTGTTCGGATAGCCGACTGGCTGGCCATCGCCCAGCAACTCAAACCGGTCGGCGACAAAATCGTAAGCAAATGAGCCATCATCGTGCGCGGGCGCTTGGCAATAGGGGCCGGAGCCGACACCGCCGAAGAACCAGGTACGGCGGTGGCTGGAATCGTACACCACAGAGCGGGTGCAGCCGTTGCCCGGACGCAAGGCGCCACTGACATCCCCAACACGCCGCGTGTACATCCGCTCGGTGCCCGGATCATAGAAAACCAGGTCGTTGCCATAGCCGGTCCAAAAAGGACTCGAATGGTTGCCGCAACCGCCATACTTGATAAACACGCCGACGTCCGAGTCGTACCAAAAGCCCACTTCGCTGCCCGGCAATGACTCGCCGGCAAGTGCCAACAAGGAGTTTTCGGGCATCGCCTGAATGCGCGGGTTCAGGGCACTCGGCAGCAGTAAGCGCTCGTCGCTCGCGCCAAGTGCGGGTGGATGTTGAGCAGCAGCACCGATAGCCGGTGGTGTTGATGCGCCCACGGCCGCCACGCCCATCGGCGAACCCGGGTCGTAGCGAAAACCCCAGACGCCCAAATCGGGATCAGCCAAGATGAATCGCTCGGCATGCCAATGATAGGCAAGTGCCTGCTTGTAGACGATTTCGGTACGTCCAGATGGGCTGACCAGCGGCGAGGGGCCAGGCGTCACAAGCTCGCGCCAACTCCCCGCTGCCACATCCAACACCCAGGTGTCATTGCGTGGGCCCTGATCGCCGTAGCTGGGGTCCTTGACGCCGTGCACCAGGATTATTTTGTGATGCGGATCGTAGGCCAGCGCCAGCATCCCAAATGCTGGGGGCGGCGTATGAGTGACATGCCGCTGCCAGAGCTTGGTCTCGGCGTCGAAGCTCCATACCGAGGTAACGGCCGGTTGCCCCTCGCTCTCCACCATGGCGGCGACCACCACCACCCGCCCCAGGTTCTCGTCGTAAACCGACGGATAGCTGGCGTTCCAGATATCCTGGGGGCACTCGGGCGTGTTGTAGCGCGTCCAGGTGCGGGCATTCAGATCGAAAACCTGGGTTTGACGCGGGTTGGAGTAGCCCGTCGCGGGTGAAGCCACGAGCAACCCGTGGGCAACGTCCAGAGCCACGCGCGCCACCTCGTCAGGCACCGCATCGCTGTAGTGCTCAAACGTATTGTCAGCCGGATTGTAAGCCCAGACCCCGCGACTGCCGGTGAAACCATTGGCCAAACCAGCGGCTAAAAAAATCCGCGCCCGGGTCGGATCATATTGGATCGACCAACTCGCACCACCGCCAGGCCTGTCCACCGGGTAGTTCTCATCCTCCCCCCACAGCTGCACCCAACGCTGGGTCACCGGATCGAACGCGTCTAAAGCGTTGCTGAAGCGCGGCGTGTAGCCACCATAGCGATACAGATAGTGAGAAACGGGGTCGTAGGCCCAGGTAGAAGCGCGACCTGGTGGCACCTCACGCCCGCCGACATCCCCCGGACAATCGCCCAAATAGACCCACGTATTCGCAGGTATCTCGGGCAGCTCCGTTTGTGTCGGCGGCAGGGGCCCTGGGTTGGTGTCCCCGGCACAGGCATCCCCGTTGACCTGGTCAGTCGCGAGATGATCGCCACCTTTGCGGCTATCCGCAGAGGCCGGCCCTTCGTCAAGCGTCCGGCCCAAGCTGCCGGTGCAGCCCATCCCGAAAATTGTCAGTGATAGCAGCCAGCGCATGGCTAGCAGTGTAGCGAAGTCTCGGGAGGTTCCCCAGCCCCAAAACCTCGCGCGTCAGCGCTTGACCCTCACAGAGATGGCTCGATAACACCCGCATAGCCGCCGCCTGTCGCTTTCTTCTGCAGGTCGCTGTATAGGGACCGCCCTTGGCATAATGAGGCGTCTCGTGAGTAGTCCCACCCATTTACCCTTGGACACCAGCGCGCTGGTGCCCGCGGTGCTGCAACCCCAGTTGGCCCAAACCCTGGCCGACGGTGAGAGGGTCTTGGCCGTCGCCGAAATTGATCTGAACGACGCGCACCGCTACCAGACCGGGCTTTTGGTCCTAACCCCGCAGCGCTTGTTCGAATTGCGGACGCAAGGGGTGGTGCTCAGTCTGCCGCTCACCGAGGTCAGCGAGATTGCTGCCGCCGATCGCGGTGGCTTGGGTTCGTTGAGCGCGGTGCATGCAGGTCGACTGACGGCGCGTTGGTGGTACACCGTGCGCTACGCGCGGGCGGCCACCGCTCTGGTCGATGCGTTCACCGGCCTACGCCATCCCGAGCGAGTCGTGGCAAAGCCCGATGAGAATGGCGAAACCCCGGAGGCCGAAGCCCATGAAGCGCTGCCGCGCATTGGCACGTTGTTTCGGCTGATGCGATTTGCCAGGCCTCATGTGGGCACACTGACCATCGGCGTATTGCTAAGCTTGGCCACCACGGCCGCTGGACTTATCCCGCCCTACCTCACCTGGCCGCTGGTCGACGACATCCTCGCGCCCTACCAAAATCACGTTAAAGATGTCCGCGACAACGTCGCACTGTCGCTCGCCGAGAAGACGCAGACGTTGGCTCACCTGAAGAGCGCCGCCACCACGACGTTTGAGCATGTCCCGTGGTACCTGGTTGGCATGCTGGCGGCCGCGGCGCTGGCCTGGCTGCTCGGTTGGGCCCAAGGCTGGGTTTTGGCGCGTCTCTCTGAGCGCATCAGCGCCGGATTACGCAACCACACCTATGCGCACCTGCAGCGGCTGTCGATTGACTATTTTAGCGCGAAGCGCACCGGCGACCTGGTGGCGCGCATCAGCAATGACACCGATCGGATCTGCAATTTCCTCTCCGACACCGTGATGGACTTCTTCACCGACCTGCTGATGATCGCGGGCGCCTCGGTGATGATGTTCATGATGGACCCGCTGTTGGCGCTCGCCACGTTGGCCACTTTTCCGATCGTCGCTTGGTTGACCCTCTTCACCCGCAACCGCCTGACCGACGGCTTTTTGCACGGCAGTCGTGCCTGGGCCGACATGACCAGTATTTTGGCAGACACCATTCCGGGCGTGCGCGTGGTGAAGGCCTTTGCTCAAGAACACCGCGAAACCGCTCGCTTCAAGGCGGCCAACGATCGAATCGTCGCTGCGAACGACCGCGTGAACCGGTTGTGGACCTTCTTCTGGCCGCTGGTGGCGATGTTAAACCAGATCGGCCTGCTGCTTGCCTGGGCTCTGGGCGCATGGCGCGTCTACGAGCAACACATCACCGTGGGCGTGCTCACGGCATTCCTGGCCTATATTGCGCGCTTCTACGGTCGGCTGGAATCGATGACCCGCATGGCCGGCAACAGCCAACGCGCCGCGGCCAGCGCCCAGCGCATCTTCGAAATCCTCGACCGCGCTCCGAGCGTCCCAGAGCCGGCTCGACCCGTGCCCCCCGGCAAACTGCGCGGCGAAATCGACCTGCGCAACATAGGCTTTCGCTTTGGCAACCGCCGGATTCTCGACAACGTCAACTTGCGCATTGCGCCTGGCGAAATGATTGGGCTCGTGGGCCCGACAGGCGCCGGCAAGAGCACCCTGTTGAACTTGGTTTGCCGGTTTTACGACCCCTCCGACGGCACCGTGCAGGTCGACGGCACCGACATCCGCGCTTTCTCGCTCTCCGATTATCGTCGCAACATCGGCATCGTGCTGCAGGATCCGTTCTTGTTCTACGGCACCATCGCCGACAACATCGCCTACGGTCGCCCTGAGGCCTCGCGCCAAGAGATTATCATCGCCGCCAAAGCGGCACGCGCCCATGAGTTCATTCTGCAACTCCCCGACGGCTACGACTCGTTGGTGGGTGAACGAGGCCAAACGCTATCGGGCGGCGAACGGCAACGCATCTCGATTGCGCGCGCTCTGCTTATCGACCCGCGCATCTTGATTCTGGACGAGGCCACAAGCTCGGTGGATACCCAAACCGAACGGCAGATCCAGGAAGCGCTGGACAACTTGATTCGTGGCCGCACCACGATTGCGATCGCGCACCGCTTGAGCACGCTGCGCGATGCCAACCGGCTGGTGGTGTTGGAGCACGGCCGCATCGTAGAGATGGGCGGACATGAGGC
>JAKLEG010000293.1 GCA_022703175.1 Myxococcota bacterium
GGGCAACACTCGCGCGTCCAGCGTCAGCCGCAGCGCCGGTCAGAACACCCATACCAAGGCCGATTGGGTGTTGAAGATCACCGGATCCAGCTTTGGTAGCGTAAACCCGTAGCGCGACCTACCCCTCCAGCACCACAAACGCGCTGGCGTAATCACCATCGTGGCTTAAGCTCACGTGGGTGTGGCGTACACCCGCCGCGCGCGCAAGCTCCAACGCTCGTGGCCCGAGCTCCAAGCGCAGGCTGTCCTCGGCCATCACCACCCAGGCCTCGTGAAAACCCAATGGCAGCTGGCGGCCGCGCATCAAGGCTTTGTAGAACGCCTCCTTCGCAGCGAAGCGCGCGGCATAGTGACGGGCAGGTTCGTGAAAGGCCGCACAATAGGTGCGTTCGGGGAGGGTAAAGACGCGTGCCACGAAGCGCTCAGACCACTCGGTGAACACGCGCGTAAAACGTGGCAAGTGCACCAAGTCGTGGCCAATGCCGACAATCATCAAACTTCCTTACGGCCGCTCGGGAGCTTGTGTAAAGCCTTGGCCTGCGCCGGAAAGTTGAGGTACCACCCAGAGATGCGCCGCTTTCTACGCTATCTGTTGATATCGATTGCCTTCCCGGTGTCTGCCCAGGCTGTGCCCGCGATGGGGAACCAAGGCATGGTGGCCGCTGCCCATCCCATGGCCGCCGAGGCAGGCATTACGATGCTGCGCACCGGCGGCAACGCTGTCGATGCTGCCGTTGCCACCGCGTTTACCTTGGCGGTGGTCGAGCCTTTCTCCTCGGGCCTAGGCGGGGGTGGCATGGCCCTGCTGCGAATAGGTGACGATGTCACGTTGTTGGATTTCCGCGAGGTGGCGCCACAAGCGGCCACCGCCGACCTGTTTATGCAAGGCGGACAGCCACAACCCAAGGCCTCCCGCGACGGCATGCTGGCCGTGGCCGTACCGGGTGCGGTCGCCGGCTACCTGACGCTACACGAACGCTATGGCAAGTTGAGCCGCGCGGCGGTGTTGGCTCCAGCGATCGCAGCCGCTGAGAAGGGCTTTGCGGTGGATATTCGCTACCGGCATGCCGCCAAAGAGCGGCTGACGGTGTTACGTGCTGACGCCGACGCCAATCGCATCTTCTTGGCCAAGAATCCACGCAGCGACTTGGGGCTGACGCCGCCGTTAGGTTACCGCATTGTGCAACCCGAGTTGGCCGCGACCCTGCGCGCCCTTGCCGAGGATGGCGCCGCGGCGTTTTACACCGGCGAAATCGCCACGCGGCTGGTCGCTGACATGGAGGCGCGTCACGGACTGATTCGCATAGAGGATCTGGCCGCCTATCAGGTGCGTACCCGCGCGCCGCTTTTGGGAAGCTACTTGGGCTACACGGTGGCCACGGCCCCACCCCCCTCGGCCGGAGGCACCAACCTGCTGACGATCTTGAACGTCATGGAGGCCGGACACGCGCTGCCCTGGCACTCCCCGAACGCTTTGCATCTGTATATCGAGGCCTGCAAGCGCGCCTTTGCCGACCGCGCGTTGATTGGCGACCCGGCGTTCACCCCCGATCTGTCGGCCCGACTCACCGCCAAAGACCGTGGCGAACTGTTGGCGCGTTTGATCGCCTACGACCATACAGCCACGAAGGCCGCCGACGTACCGCCAGGGCAAGGCGCTCATTTGCCTCTCGCAAGTGTCGGCCGGGGTGGTTCGATCGCAGTGGAGAGCCCCGATACGACCCACCTCTCGGTGGTGGATCAAGACGGCAATGCAGTGGCCCTCACCACGACACTGAACTACAGCTTTGGCGCCGGCGTCGTAGCGCGCGGCACGGGCGTACTCTTGAATGACCACATGGATGACTTCGCGATGGCCCCGGGCGTGCCGAACACCTATGGCGTGGTGGGGACCCATGCCAACGCCATAGCGCCAGGCAAAGTACCGGTCTCCTCGATGACGCCAACCTTGGTGTTTGCTGGCCTCTCAACCCGTGCGCCGATTCGCTTGGTGGTGGGCTCTCCGGGCGGGCCGCGCATCCCGACGACGGTGGCGCAGATCATTCTGAACCACCTGGGGCACGGTGCCGACATCGATACCGCGATCGCGGCTGGCCGCGTGCATCACCAACATCTGCCCGACGTGGTGCGCGTGGAGCGCTTTGCCTTAGAGCACGCGACGCTGCAGGCGCTACGCAAACTTGGTCATACGTTGGAAGAGCTGCCGCCGTGGAGCAACGCCAATGCGATTGCTATCGATCCGGACACTGGCCTGCGCACGGGTGCTGCCGACCCGCGCGGCATCGGGGTGGCACTGGCTCAATAGCGGCGACACTTCCGAGCCTCATCCGCCGCTGCTGCAGCGGGTACCTCCCCCTTCAAAGGGGGAAAAGCGCCAGGGAAGGCTCGCATGACAGCCAGCCGACTTATACGTCAGTAAGTTTCTTCAACTGCTCAGGGTTGTTGAGCAAGAACCACACATGCCCAGGGTATAAGAACCAGGCGATGAGGTTACCCCCCAGGCGCAGATACTCGTTGTCCTGAATGGTATGCGGGGCGCGCGGGGCCAGCTGCACGTCGTTCAGCCAAGTGCCATTTGACGAGCCGTTGTCCATCACCTTCCACAACGGATCCTTACCGGGGACGGGCGGATAGAACGTGGCATGAGCGTTGGAGATAGACGACACCGGCACGATGATGTCTTGGCTGGTGGAGCGGCCCAAGATAATGCCCGGATCGTTCGGGTTGGTCTGGCGCTTACGCACCGGATGCACAAACGTGTAACCGCCCTCGTAGAACTCGTACTTCACCATGCGAGTCTCGCCGCCAGCACCGCCGCTCATTTGGGCCATGAGCAGCGACTTGTCCCACAACTGACTACGTACGTAGAGCAACATCGGGTACGGCACCGACGCTTCAAAGCTCGCCTGGTCGAGCTTTTGCGCCTCCTGGCGATACGGTTCGAGGTCTTGCGGGAGGGCTTCCCGTTTGAAGTTGGCTTGCGGGTTGTTGCTCATGTGCTCTTCCTATCAGTGCTCTTGCCGGGCGGTATCTTAGTCGTGATCGCAGCGAACGCCAAGAAGTGGAGCACCAGGCTGCCACCCTTGCGCCAAATTCTATCGCCCCTCCGCCAACCCCGCGTCAGTCAAACTTGCGTCTCTTGATCGCGCAAGTTGTGCTATGAGCCCGGCATGCGTTGTCCCGCCTGCAAATTGCCGCTCGTCACGCTTGAAGTCCAAGGCGTCGAACTCGACTATTGCGGCGTCGACTTGGGCGTCTGGTTTGATGCCGGCGAAATCGAAGCGTTGTTCCAAAGTGCCGCCCCGATGTTGCGCCCAGATCGCGGCGCCCCCCAAGGCCAGCGACGTTGCCCACGTTGCGAGCGACGCTTGCACGTCCAGATGTTGGGAGAGGTGGAGCTAGATATCTGTGGCGCTGGCTGCGGCATTTGGTTTGATGCGGGCGAGGTCGAACAGTTGCACAAAGCCAGCCTGGCCGCAGGGACTGCGACCGCGGAGCTGGCGGCAATTTTTGCGAAGGTGACAGGTATGCTGGGAGGCCAATCATGGCGGGTTTGATCGTTGCAGGCATCGTGGCGTTGCTCTTGATTCTGACCATCGGTCTGTACAACGGCCTGGTGCGTGAGCGTAACGGTGTGCAGAACGCCTGGAACCAAATCGACGTGCAGCTAAAACGCCGCCACGACCTGATCCCCAACCTGGTCGAAACCGCCAAGGGCTATGTCAAACACGAGCGCGAAGTGCTCGAAGGGGTCACCGTCGCGCGTAACCAGGCGGTTAACGCCCACAGCCGCAGCGGCCAAATCCAGGCCGAGGCGCAGTTGGGCAGCGCGCTAGCAAACCTATTCGCCGTGGCCGAGGCCTACCCACAGCTACGCGCCAACGAGAATTTCTTGAAGCTCCAAGAGGAGCTCACCTCCACCGAGAACAAAATCGCTTTTGCGCGCCAGTACTACAACGACAGCGTGATGACCTTTAACAACAAGCGCCAGGAGTTCCCCGGTGTGCTGGTGGCTGGCCTCTTCAACTTCAAAGAAGAGCCGTACTGGAAGCTCCCCGACGTAGAGCAACGCGAAGCCCCGCAGGTCAGCTTTAACTAGCACCGCACCCACGCGTCGGCGGAGAGCGGCATGTTCGAGCTCGTACGCAGAAACCGCAACCGCTCCTTTTGGCTCGTCACCGTGATGGGGCTGTTGCTCGCGGCCACGGGCTTCGGGGCCTTTGAGCTTATGGCCCCAGGGGCAGGCGGCATCGGGATAGGCGTGGCCCTATGCCTCGGCGTTGGCATGTTCTTGGTGAGCTTCTACGCCGGCAATTCGGTGCTGTTGGCAGCGGCAGGGGCCCACGAGCTTAATCGCGACGCTGCCCCACAGTTGTACAACATCGTCGAAGAGATGGTGATCGCCAGCGGCCTGGGCCAAATGCCAAAGCTGTACCTGATTGAATCCAATGCCGCCAATGCCTTTGCCACCGGCCGCAACCCAGAGGTGGCCGCGGTGGCTGTCACCGAAGGTTTGTTGAACTTGCTGAACCGCGATCAGCTGCAAGCGGTGATTGCACACGAGCTCGCCCACGTCAAAAACCGCGACATCCTCTACATGACGCTGCTTGCGGTCATGGCCGGAGCCATTGGACTTTTGGCCGAGCTTATCAGTCGCTACTTCTTCTACGGCGGTGGCCGCAAGAGCCGGAGCTCGAACACCAGCAATGGCCAGGCACAGCTCATTTTGGCAGTGGTGGGGATTGCCCTTCTCATCGTGGGCCCGCTGGTCGCACGCTTGGTCTTCTTTGCCGCCAGCCGCACCCGCGAGTACCTGGCCGATGCCCAAAGCGCCATCTTCACCCGTAATCCAGAGGCGCTGGCTCAGGCTCTGGAGAAGATCTCCGGCAACCTTAGCGGCGCGCGCTTACCTGTGCCCAAGGTAGCCCAGCCGATGCTCATCGTGGGCGCGGCCCTGTTCGAAACCCATCCACCCATTGATAAACGTATCGGCATCTTGCGCGCCCTGGCCGGTGGTGGGGGCGAGTTGAGCTACGCCCGCTATGCCCAAGCCTTTGCTCGCACGCTCGGGAAGAGCCCACGGTTCTTGCCTACGTCGGCGCTGAGCGAGCGCGCGGTGCCCTGTGTCACCCGCCCTACCCTGTCCGCTGCGGACAGCGCCGCACAAGTGCGCCCCACCGGACTCCGACGTGAAGCGCTGAATGCCGTTAAAAGGGCTGCGGGCTACGAGGTGCTCGCTTGCCGATGCGGTGCCACAATCAAAATCCCGCAAAGCTACCCGGGGCGTGACACGCTGCGCTGTCTGGCCTGTGGTCAAAACCTCGTGAACCGATGAGTCTACCGCTTTTAGGATTGCCGCGTAGCCTCGGGCGCTATGAGCTGTTGAGCTTGCTGGGCCAAGGCGGCATGGGACGCGTGGTCCGCGCCCACGATCCGGTACTGCGCCGAGATGTGGCCCTGAAACTCGTCGAAACCACCGGCCTCGACGCCGCCGAAGAACATCAACTCCGCTACCTCTTCCACCGTGAGGCCCGCGCCACCGCAGCGCTACAACACCCTAATATTGTTGAGATTTACGACTATTCCGGGTTCGACGCCGAGCACCTTTACCTGGCCTGCGAGCTGCTCGAAGGGGCCACCTTGCACGACCTCTTGAACCCCCAACGGCAGTTCGGCGCCGAGATCGTGGCGTCGTTGGGCTACGAGCTTACCAGCGCGCTTTGCGAAGCCCACCGGTTGGGCATTCTGCATCGGGACCTGAAACCCGAAAACATCTTTTGGCTCCCTACAGGTCGCGTGGTGCTGTGTGATTTTGGCATCGCCAAAGCGTTGGAGCACGGCCGCTTGGGGCAAACCGTGGTCTGGCAGCAAACCCGACTGTATGGGTCGCCGGCCTACATGGCGCCCGAGCTGCTCCAAGGCGAAAGTGCGACCCCGCAATCCGATCTCTTCTCGCTGGGTGCCGTGCTATTCGAATGCCTGAGTGGCACACCCGCGTTTGACGGCGACAGCATCGAAGCGATCTTGACCGCGCTGCTCGCCGAACGCCGCCCGATATTGCCCCTTAGGCTTGCCACCCCCGCCCGCCTCTCGGCTTTGGTCTATGCACTGCTCGCCCCGAGCCCCGCCGCACGTCCCTCCGATGCCTCAAGCGTCAGCCGCGAGCTGCGCGCCATCTTGGATGAGTTGGGCGTCACCGACCCGCGCGTGCGACTGCTGAACCAAGGGGATGACACCGCGCTGCTGCGCCCCACCGCCCAGGAACCTGTCGATGAGGAGGAAGACGACGAATCTCCCTCGGCCCTGCAGCAAGCGGCCCATGAGGCCGCATCTGGGAACTCGTTGTCGATGGCTTGGCTACTGGCAGGGTCAATGGGCCTGGCCATCGCGGTCTATTTTGTGATCGACCTCTTCCGCGTCACGTCCCCTGCCACGACGCCCGTAACCCAAACGCTCCCAAAAAGTGACGCCAGCCACGACACCGTGTTGGTCGAGTTGCAGTTCCCGCAACCGGCCACGCTCTGGATCGATGGCGAGCTTCTAGGGGCCGTGGGAATGCTGGCGACACTACCGCTCCACCCAGGCCCACACCACCTGGTGGCACGCCTGGGTGACACCCAACTAGAAAAAGAAATCACAATCATTTCAGGGACTTCACCCCGTTTCGTGCTCACATTAGAGGGGGCGGCAAAATAGCGCTCGTCCTCACGCGTACTGACAGCGTGGGCGCATTTACCTACAGGGGTTGGCTGGTGGTAGCTCGTGAGCGTCTCGAAACTGAGCTCTGTACGCTCGCCCAAGCCGGGGACGCCGAGGCCTTTGCCACCATCGTGCGGCGTTACCAAGGCCCCGTCTACCGCATCTGCCTACGCTACCTTTCCCGTGCCGATGCCGAAGATGCCGCCCAAGAAACCTTCGTGCGCGCCTTCATCCACCGCGAGCAGTTCGACCCAGCCCGGCCGGTGTTGCCCTGGTTGGTCACGGTGGCGCGGCATATCTGTCTGGACCGGATCCGCAAACATAAACCAGAGCTGGATGCCGACATCGATTCCCACGTCAGCGGCGCGCACCCCGACGCACGACTCGTGGCCCGCGACGCACTCAACCGCGTGGCCGAAGGCATGGCGACGCTACCGGACAACGAGCGCGAAGCCTTGATGCTATTCCATCAAGAAGGCCTGAGCTACGCAGAAATCAGTGCGAGCCTTGAAATCCCCATGGGCACCGTGATGACACTGATCCACCGCGCCCGGGGCCGCTTGAAACAGTTGTTGCAGCCAACGCCTACCGCGTCTAAACCGACGAGAGGAGCCGAGGCATGAACCACCTGACACAAACCCGTCTCCTGGAGCTGGGGCTCAACCCCACCTTGCCGCTCGGCGAGGGTGAAGAGCGCCATCTGGACAGCTGTGCGGCCTGCGCCTCTGCACTC
>JAKLEG010000294.1 GCA_022703175.1 Myxococcota bacterium
GTGTAGGCCGGCAGCGACAGGCTCAGCACGAGCGGTTTGAACAACTCGGCCAGGCGAATCCCAAAAAAACTGACCGCAGGGTGCTCAGGGAAGGGGAACTCCAAGCTGCAAGCAGGACTCCAGTACGCGTTACTAATCGCCACATAGGGGACCCCGCACAGCTCAGCGCTGATGCCCAGCGAGATACGAAAATCGCCCACGACAAGATCGGGCCTCTCGCGAAAAAGCAGCGACAAATCATCGCGCACTGCCGTGCGGAGATAATCGGCGGTGTGGACAGGCTTGCCCGCGGCCAAGAGCTTGCTGAAGGTCTCGGGCGCCATGGTTTCGAGGTGTACATGGCGAACGCCCGCGGCGGCGATGAAGTCACCATAACGATCGCTGCAGGCGATGGCCGTATCCATGCCGTCCAGTGATTGTGCGAGCGTGAGGAGGCGACCGACGTGAGCCAGGGTGACATCGTCGGTCACAAACAGCACACGTTTCGCCCCTGCCGCCGGGCTTTCGATGCCGTGTCCAACTCTCGTCCTGCTGCCGTAATCCCCTTGACGATTCGCGTTGGAAGCCATGGTCATCTCCGCTTTGAAGCGCCCGTCTCTGACGACGCGTTTGCTGATGAGTGTGCGAGCGGCCGCACTATCGACAAAAAAGATGACCTCGGATGCACTGCGTGCATCCCTACGCAAAGGGTACGGTCTCGAGCAGTTCGACGATGCGATGAAAGAAGCGCGCGGCTTGTGCGCCGGCCATGACACGGCGATCAAAATTGAGCATCAGGTTGCAGGTAGGTCGCGCCTCGACGCAACCGTCAACGACGACAGCACGCTTCTTTATGAGGCCAAACGAGACCCCCAGAGGCGAAGCCCAAGCGCCGACCACGGAGTCCACGCCGTACTTCGCGGGCGAGGAAATGAGCACCGAGCCACCCCGATACTTCGACCATAACCGTGGTACGAACACTGGGAGCGTGACGAGGATCTTCGCTAGCCAGGCAGGGAACTTTTGAATGACGCCAGAGAACGCTCGCCACTGGGCGTTGTTTTCAGGAGTCGCGCGGGCGAGCGCCGACAGCCACGCATGAATCTCGGCGAGAGGCATGCGGTCGACGTCGCGAATAACATCGATGAACGTGGCCACCGCGCAGTCGGGCACATCACGCTCGCAGGCCACCGTCAAGTCACAGTGCTCGAACGTTTGTAAGCGCTTGCGCAAGAACGGCAGCCAGCGCGGTACGAGGCGCCGATTCGCGTAAGGAAACTCGCGGAGCGCCAACGCCACGGCCTTCGCCACGAACGTCGTGTAGGATGGCCGCCATCCTTCGGCAGAGGCTGCAGAACGCACTTCTTCGACACGCGAAAAATCAACCTCGCTCGAGAAGCATACGGTGTGGTTGAAGCTGATCTCGCGGTCGACAAGGCTGCGATTGACCTCAAGCCAGTTGCTCAGCGCCCCTGTGGTGCTTGAGCCCACCTTCGCCGACATGTCAGGTGCCACCTTTGGATCTGCTACGGCCGCAGCTTTGCTTGGCGGGTCCACCAATAGGTTTGCGCGTGCTTGCTCGCTCATGAAGTGCAACTCCTTTAAAGTTCAGTGTTCCCGCGACCAAACCGTCGACAAAAATCTGAACGGTCTTTTCAACGCGGCCCTGGGTCCGCCCTTCCTGCCAGACTGCTTGAGAATTGGTCCCCAGGTTGCACGAGTATAGGGGCGACTCCGCCGATGCTCCAGGCAAGTCGCACCAACAAGCGGCCCTCCATCGAGGTCGTCGACGCCATCCGCGCCAAGTGCGCCGACCTTGTGTCTGACGCTCAAAAGCTGTGGTGCCGCCTGGTGTGCAATCATTCGCCTTGAATCCGTTTCTCGACAAGGACCGTGAGCCAAAGACGTGGCTGAGCGAGGGCACAGGTCCCATCGAGTCGCGCGGACGGTTGCTGACCCACTCGGTCCAGTTCCATCTGGGTGAATCCGCCGCGATGCAGATCCTTGCGGCCGAAGCGATTGCGCAGACACAAGTCACAGACTGAGCGACCCGGCCCTCGCACATCGCGCTTTCGGCAGCGTCCCTGCCCTCGATGAGCGTGTTTGAATCGTGGTGCCATCGACAAAAACCAGAGCAGAGGTTACGGTGGCCACATGGGTCTGTTTGGCGTGGATGCCCCGACAAGAAGGTTCGCGCCGCTTCCCGCCAGGTACAGGGTATTTTCAATTGCCCTCATGTCTCTGCTTGGTTGCGGACGCAGCGGCTTTTACATAAGCGTGGTCAACGACCGCCTTACCGATTCGGACTCGCCCACAAGCTCGTTGCCGCCATGGGGAGAGTACGTCGCGACCTTGTCGCTACCACCGTGCCCTGCGTCTCCATTTCCATCGCTCGTGGTAGACACGCTTACGGACGAGCTCGATGGCGGCGAAGGCCTCAGCGAGCCGAGCCTAGCGGGCCCCTCGTTGTCGTTTGTTGAGGCCATCTTCATTGCCGCAAACCGCGTGGGTGTCGACGTGATCGAGTTCACGCCTGACGTCTTCCCGGTGTCCACGCCAGGCGTGATTCAAGTGCGAACCCGGAGCTTCCCAAATGGGTTCGCTTACGAACCAAGTGCTCTGTGCATCAATGCGCGCGACCGAGGCGTCGTGATTGAATGGCTCGAAGGCCTTGATAGCTTCTGCGCCGAACCAGCGCCGGGAGAATGCGTCTGGCATCTCCAGGCTGGTTCGGTCCAAGTCGGCCTCGAGCTGCGTCGTTTACCGATGCCGATTTGGGTGGCAAACGGCAGCAAGATGGCCGGTTGCGTTCTGGATTCCCCGTACAGGCAACTCGAAGTGCAAGGCACCCCGCAGGTCGAGATTGGCCCGGGTAACGTTTTTGCGCAAAGCGTGTGGGCCGTCTCTGTCCAGACGCAAAGTGACGTTTGGATTCACGACAATTTCTTCAGCTACGACCCCCGTGGCTTCGTTTACAGTCCCACCTCGAACACCATCGCACTGTTTGCGGGAGCTCTGATCGAAGGCAACGTCTTTGCATCGGAGCAGGCATTTCAGGGGCGCCCTCCGTCCGGCGAAATCGCAGTCGTTCGCCACAACTCGTTCGGTGTGGACACCGCAGGCCGACAGCTTGCCGGCTCCCTGAGCGGTATCGAAAGCCTGGTGTCGGGAAAGTGGATCGTGGGCCCTGGCAACGTGGTTCGCGGGACGCGCTGTGGTGTCTGCAGTAGCTCATCCGCCGTGACGCAGGTTACCCGCAACAGCATCACCGGCACCGAGGTGGGCATTGTTACCGCTGCCCCATTTGCCCCCCCAGCAATCACGGCAGTCAGCGCAACGAGCGTCGCCGGCACCTGTGCGACGCCAGGCATGGTGGAGGTCTTCTCCGATGCGGGTGATCAGGGAGAGACTTTTCTGACCGACACCGTTTGTGGGTCCTCGTTAACCTGGGCTGCTGCAACACCGGTGCCTGTGGGGCGCAACGTCACGGCCACCTTGACCGATGATAATGGCCACACGAGCGCGTTTTCTGCACCCGTGGCCCTTGCCAACTGATCGCCCTGCGTATGATTCATTGCCCCGGTCCTCACGGTCGGGCTAGGTAGACCTACGTGTTGCTCAGCCTCTTGGTCATCTTGATGCCAGCTGTGGCGGTCACGAACGCCCCGAGCTTACCTGGACCGGCCGCCAGCTTGGGCCGTGTGGCCGTGTGCCTCGCCTGTGATGTGGGCGGTGTAACCACCGATGCGTGCGCGTCTGGCTTGCGCTCCGAACAGGTCCTCGCCGCCTTTCGCGTGCTGCTGTCGGCGTTGGATTTGGTGCAGGCCTGCGACGACGCCCCGAGCCCAGGCTCGTGGCAAGTTCACATAGGACAAAGCAGCCGGGAGTTCCTGACCCTGCGAGTCACTGACTCCGCGGGCGAAGGGCTTGTGCAGGCGCGTGTGGCGACTCGCCGACGCAGACCGGCGGACTTGGCCCGGACACTCGCGCTGCTGGTCACAGAGACTCTCCTGCCTTACGTGCCACTCGGCGCCGACGCCATGGCGTCAAAACTTGACGTGCCGGAGGCCCCCCCTCAGGTCGAGGCCCCTCCGCGTGACGAGCCGGAGCGGGAGGATGCCGCGTGGCTCCTGCTGTTGGGGGTGCAAAGTGGAGCTCGATGGGTGCTGCCAAAACGCCAATGGCTTGCGGGCTTGGGCGTTTCGGGTGGCGCCACCTACGGCGGGCTTCAGGTTGGTCTGAGCGTCTTCCGCTGGACTTCGACCGCGACCACAGGTCCGGGGTATCATCTGCGCGGGGAATCATCGACCGTGCAACTACCGCTGGGTTTGGCCTGGGAGCTAGGCAGCCTGAGATTGTCGGTCGAGATGGGTGCAGAGGCGCGGTTGTATTCCCTTGTCGCATCTGGTGAGAGAGCCCGTTTTCACCGCCGCGACTACTGGAATTTTGGCCCCATGGGCCACATGGGTGTCGGGGGGAGTTGGCGTGGCTGGGTTGCCACATTGAACCTGGAAGGAGTCCGCTACCTCAACCGGCATCCGATTGGCACCGTCGACGACGAGCCAGTGCTAAACTCAGGCCGTGCGGCGGTAGGTCTTGATGTGGCGATCTCCTACTCTTTGTAAGAACTTTTGTCGAAAGCGCAGCCGTGGCGACACAGAACATCGGATCTGGAGGACAGGTGGCGTTGACAACACCTCCGGGAGCCGGTGATGCAGACAACCAACGGTCCGACGAACACTGGGTCGCGCTGTGCCGCACCGGGGACGAGCGCGGCTTCAAAGAGCTGTATCGCCGACACCTGCGCAAGGTGGTCGGACACCTGCGGATGGTATTGGGGCCAGGCGCCGATGCCGAGGATTTGGCGCAGGCTGTTTTTGAGCAAGCGTTCTTGCATATCGACCGTTTCGCGGGGAGGTCCAAGTTCTCCACCTGGCTGTTTGGGATCACCGTGCGAGTGGCTGCCAACGCGAGGCGCGCCAGTCACAGCCGCGCCCATGCTATGGACCGGTTCGCTGCGCACACGGCGCTCGGAGCACCTTCAGCGCAAACGCCAGAGGCCATTCTCGCCAATGACCAAACTCTGCGACGACTGTTTGCACACCTGGAGAAAGTCCCCGACAAGAAGCGCATTCCCTTCCTGTTGTACTTCGTGGACCAGGCGGACTTGGCGGAGGTGGCCGAAATGACGGGCGCTACCGTCGATAACGCGTGGGTGCGTATAAAACGGGCTCGCGACCTCATCCTGCGCGCGCTCGGCAAAGACCAGCAGGCGGAGCACCGTCGCATGGAGAAGCCACAATGAGCTGGCCATCTTCAACGGCATGTAGTCAAACCCGCGCAGAGGTGTCGGAGCATGCGCGCGATGGGCGGCCTCTATCTGCCGCGGCTGCAGACCATCTCCAAACCTGCGATGCCTGCAGGAAGCTTGCGCCGCAACTCGTGGCGATGCTCGTGAAGGGGCAGGCGTGGACCCATGCAGCGCTGCCGGCCCACTTCGACGAAGAGTTGTGGCAGCGTTTGCAGCCGACCGTGCGACGCAAGACCTTCGAGCTGCGGGAGCGGGCAGAGTCACATGGCCGCCGCGCCGTAGGTTGGTGGAGTGGGTTGGCGTTTGCCGCGACGTTTGGAGTTGCAGCGGTCGCATTCTGGAGCCGTTCGTTGGCACCTCCGGTGCCTGGCCACGGAGCACCGACAGCAACAGCCGCCATGCTGGCTGAGTGGATCGGTGATGTGCGTGTGAGCCCAAACGCAACTGCTGCCGGCGTGGCCGTTGCCAACCCTCAGGCTGTGCGTGAGGGTCAATACCTCGAGAGTCGGTCCTTTGGGCACTTCCGCGTCAAGACGCCCCGAGCGGACCTGGTCGCGTTGCCAAATACTGCGGTGACTTGCCGAGGCTTTGCTGCCACGGCCGAAGAACTGGCGCTCAACCGGGGCACCTTGTTGGTGCGCATCCTGCACAACGTGACGCCGGGACGATTCCGTGTGAGTTTTCCAGGCGGAACGGTTGATGCCACAGGCACCGAGTTTGCTGTAACAGTCACCTCCGAGGGCAGTCGCGTTCTGGTACGGGAGGGGACGGTCGTGTTGCGATTTGGCGACACCGTGCAACCGGTAGGCGCCAACCAGGAATGGTCGGGGCGGAGCGAGCGCGCTGAAGTTCGAGCCGCGAACAAGGAAACAACGCAACAATTGTTCGCTGCGTTAGATCCGTTGAGGTGGCCGCGCGCACAACCCGAGCAGCCTCCGGAACAGGCGGGGACTTTGCGGCAAGAGCCCCCCGACGGACGCAAGAATCGACACCGGCCGGCGGCTCCAAAACGCGACCTAGACGCAGAAGCCATGGCTGCGCTCCTGGCCATGACGACAGGTGGGCAATGCAGACAAGCTGAGGAAACGTGGGGGCGGCTGAAAGAACAGCTCCGCGCCGACGATGTCGCGCACGGGTTGGCGCGTGTCGCGGATTGTTTTTCCGTGCAGGGTGATCTCAACCGCGCGTTGGCTACGTACCGCATGGTCGCGAAGCGGTTTGCCTCAACGCCGGCGGGCGAAAATGCAACGTACGAAATCGCCCGGCTTCTGCTGACCATGGGCCAGAAATCCGAGTCGCGACGTTGGTTCGAGACGTTTGTGCAGAAATACCCCGCAAGTTCGCTCAAGGCCGAGGCCAGCTATCGACTCTGCGCGCTTATGGTGGAAGCCAAAGAGCGAGACCAAGCGCTGCAATGCATAACCAAGTATCGCGACAGACACCCTCAGGGCGCTCGCCTCAACGAAAGCTACTTCTTGGAGGCGACCCTCTGGCGCACGCTTTTTGGCGATTGCGCCCAGGCCGTCGCGGCCTACGAGCGGTACTTGCAGAAGGGTGGGGACTTCGCCGAACAGGCACGAAGTTGGCGAGACTGGTGCAGCGCTACCATTACCAAGTGAGCTTTCCGGGTGGTCGCTCGCTCGGGACCTCGAGGGGCGTACTTGCGCCGTGAGCGCGGACTCGTGACCTGGTGGCGCCGCCTCGCGCCAGCTTGGCGTCTCCACTTCTGAGTTTCGAGGATGGCTGCTTGCGGGCGATCCTATGTGGGCTCCAGGTGGAGATGAGGCATTCGACGTCGGCTGGGGGGCGGCGCCAAGGTGTCGGGGTAGCACGAGCGCAAGCTATCTGTCCCCCTCAAGGCAGCAAGCGCACCGGCGGCGGGGCACGCTTGGACTTTGGCTTGTGCAGTATTTTCCAATAGTTGCGAGGCGACAAGAAGAGCGAGCGGTAGCTTTGGCTGCCGCTCATCAGGTCGGCCACGAGGTCGCAGAGCTCTTGGCCGGGAACCACATCGTCGACCAACCTTATCCGACCGCTGCCCAACGCAGTCCTCGGGCGGAGAATTCCTTCCAAGTGTCGCAAAATGCGACACAAGTGTCTCGTTGCGAAGGCCGCCACTGGGAAGCC
>JAKLEG010000295.1 GCA_022703175.1 Myxococcota bacterium
CACGCAAGGCCGCATTGGGGTCGGAGGCCGGCGTGAAGAAACCAAAGTCACCCCCCCCCCAACTCTCGGACACAGGGGGATTGGCAGCGTCGGCAGCCGTGAGTTGCTGCTGCTTGGCGTCGCGCTGAGCGGTCAGCGCGTTGATCTCGGTCACCTTGCTGTCGTACGCGGCATTGTTGCTCGTGCCAAGGGTGGACAAGTCGAAGTTGCGCACCGTCACCGGAACCGTGGTCTTTTCCGGATACTTCTGGCCAATCGAGGCTTCGCTTAAGGCCTGCGAACGCTCCACCAACTCCGAGAGGTACCTGGAGACGCCCTCGGCCATATCGTTGAACTCCTGCAACTTCAGCAGGAAGTACTTCTTGTCTTCGTTGGTTTCTTGGATCGACTCGCGGAACACCAAGAACAACACCTCCATGATGTTGGCCTTGCCACACGAGGCTTCCAATCCCTTCATTTTGTTAAGAAATTCGGCCTTGTTCGCGGCGGTAGGGTTGGCGAAGTAGGTGTTGGAGGCCGTCACCGCGCTCTTGAATTCGGCGCTGGTCTTGATTTGACCATACAATTTTTCGGTGGTGTTGGCATTGTACGGGTTGGGGATACCGTTCTGCACGAAAACCGTGTTGATGAGCGCCTGATCGGTCCCTGACAAACCCGCCGAGGTGGACGTAGGGCCGCTGGAGACGCCGAGTTGCTGGCGCGTGATGTAGCTGTCTTTTGGGACAAAGACGTTGCCGGAAATCTTGAAGCCAGCCACCGCCATCGACTGTTCGAGCTCGCCCAACTGTGCGGTCGAGAGCTGCGCTTTGGCAGCAGCCATCCCTTGTTCGGTCTTGAGGTCGACCTGGGCGCCACTGGGCAGTTGTACCTGACCGCCATCCATGACGGTGAAGGCTCGGGAATTGCCGCTGCCGATGCCAGATCCACCACCCGTTCCGCTCATACGCATCTCCTTCGCACGTTCGTCGGGCCAAACCCGCACGCATGACTTTGCCAGGATCTACACAGATGACCCCCATCGGGGTTGTCACCACAGAAAATGAAAGTAAAAATTCTACCCGGGCGCGTCATCGTAGCCTCTTCGATGAGCAGTTAGCAAGAATCCACTCTTTGCGAGCGCCTCACGTCGTGCTAGCGTGCGCGTCGCTCTTGCTACTGTTGCCTGTGTGGAGGCCCGAGTGCTCGCAGAAATCCTCGAAGGCGCTTTGTGCAAGCTCAAACGCCTGGATGACAAAAAAGTCGGCGAACTCCACAAGCGCTTCCAAGAGCCCAAGTTCTATTACGCGGCCGGCCTGCGTAAACCGCCACAACTCAAGGATTTACGCGCCGACCTGATCGACGAAGAGTTGTGGGTCTGGGAAATCTTTCCCGAGGGCAAAACCCAAGCGGTGGGCTACGCAGGTGTGGTTTGTTACTCTGGCCCGCCCTTCATTTTCGTCACTTTCTTTGCGCACGACGAACCTGAAATGGCACGCGATGCCATGCTGCAAATTGTGCAGGGCTACTTTACCCACTTCGACGAAGAACAACTCTGGTTCTACCACCCGAAGCCCGTGCCCGAGCGGGTGCACGACATGCTGGTAGAAGGCGGCTTTGACCCCTACGAAGAAGACCACCTGCCCGGCATCGACCTCACCAAAGAGACCGCCTACCGCATGGAGCGGCACACCTTCGTGGCGTATTACGGCGATGAATCAGGCAATTACGAGGCCGACGAAGACGCCGCCGAAGAATTGAACTTTGACGAATCGTAACTCGTAAACCGCTAGGCCCCCTTGCTGTGTAAGTAGGGGTATGCGGTTGTCGATCATTATCGCCACGCTCGAAGGTTGTCCGGCCAACGCCATCGACGACCCTAATCTCATCGAACGCGCGCTCACCGAAGCTGTGGCTGCCGGGGGCTTTACGCTGTTGCACAAGCACGTGCACAAATTTACACCGCAAGGCGTCACGGGCGCAGCCGTGCTCTCTGAGTCGCACCTGGCGCTGCACTCCTGGCCCGAAAACGGCATGCTGTTTGTCGATTTGGCCACCTGTTCGGGCGATGCCGCCACTGAGGCCGCCTTCAAACGAATCACGCAGCTTATTCCGCACGGCACCGTGCGAAGGCACGATGTTGGCTACGACGGGCGCCGTTTGTATGCGCAGTCGGCCAGCGTTGCCCAGGTCAGCCAGCCGCGCGCACGTGCCGTGGGTTCGCGTTAATCGGGCCTAAACTCCAACAACAGTCCTTCGGTGCGCACTTCGTTGGCGAGATCGGCTGGTGGCGGTGACACCTTGCCACACCGCTTGATCGCCTTTTCCACCGCACGATCAAAGGCCGGCACACCCGAGCTCGTCTTGATCTTGATGTCAAACAGGGTTCCGTCCCCCTGAACATGAATAACGGTAGGCACACTTTTTCCCAGAATTCGCTCGCGGGGCAACGCCTCAATCGAATAGTTCGCCTTCACGCACCGATAGATTTCGGTCAGATAGCGACTCCCTGCAATCGCCTGCGCAAGCGACGTCACCTCGCCATCCACAACGCCCTCCGGATGACCCTCCGGGTCCTCGCCGCTGCTCTTCTTCAGGCGACTCAAGGCATCGGAAAGGCTGCGCTTTTCTCCCGCAGGATCCTTGCCGGTCGCAACCTTGCCGTCGTTGGATTTGTCGGCGGCCACGGCCACAGGTTTGGCGGCGGGGGCCGACCCTTCATCTTTGCGCGGCAGCAATTCCTTTGGGCGCTCCTTGCCGAGCTTCACAAGCTTCGTAATGATCACGGCTTCGTTGTGATGCTCCACGCGCCCCAAGCCTTGGGTTCCCAAAACAAGCGTCGCCACCACCAACGCGTGCATGGCCACCGATGCGACAATCGTCCCCTTCAAGGCGGTGGGCATCGCCTGGTGCGTGAGCGTTTGGCGGGGGGCAACGTCTTGCATCGAGGCTACTTGTTGTTAGGTCGGTCGGTGAGCGGGTCGGTGACCATGCCGAGTTGATCCACGCCTGCATCTTTGATGATCGCCATCACGTCCACCACAAACCCGTAGGGGAGGTTGCGGTCGGCGTGCAAAAAGATCTCTTTGTCTTTTTGCAGCTTCACGTTGCCTACGAGCTTGTCCCTTAGACTGGCATAAGCGAGCTCGGTTTTACCAATGTAGATCTTCTGATCGCGGGTGAGCGTCAACACCACGCGCTCATCCTTCACGTCCATCGACGGCGCTTTCACTTGTGGCAGGTCAACCTTCACGCCTTGCTGAATGAGCGGCGCGGTCACCATGAAAATGATGAGCAGGACCAACATCACATCCACCATCGGAGTAACGTTGATCTCGGACATTGCGCGGCCCGAGCCGCCGGTGGACATTCCCATGCTCTAACCCGCTCCTTCCAACCACTCGAACCGATGGGCTCGTAGTTCGGATTCACTCCGAACTGCGAGCCGGGGGCGCGGGGGGACGCAGAGTGGCGCCCGCCAACAGCCGTTGCTTCCTCGCAGCGTCCACGCCACGGGCGGTCCCCCCGATCTAAAAGAAGTGTCTCTTGATGATGTTCAGAAAATCCGACCCGAAGTTTTGCATTTCGGTGTCGAGCACGCGGATCTTGGAGAGGAAGTAGTTGTAGGCAATGACCGCCGGGATGGCCGCCATGAGGCCCGCGGCCGTGGCCACCAACGCCCCACCGATGCCGGGCGCCACGGTGGCCAAGTTGGCGTTGCCCATTTTGCCGATGTCTTGGAACGAGTTCATGATGCCGATGACGGTGCCAAACAGGCCGATAAAGGGCGCAGTGGAGCCGACCGTGGCCAAAAACGGCACGAGCGACTCAAGCGTGGTGAGCTCGGCCGCCGCCGCGCGACGCATCGAGCGCTCCACCGATTCGAGCGCCCCCATTTGCGTGTCGTCTTTGTCGGTTTCGCCTTCGTTTTTCTTTTTGATCTTGGCGAGCTCAATGTAGCCGGCACGAAACACCTGCGACACGGGGCTGCCGGAAAGCGTCTCTGAGCGCTGATAAATGGCGTCCAAACGCTTGGAGCTCCAGAACGCGTCGAGAAAAACTTCGCTCTCGCCGTAGGCGCGCCGCACCATGCGCAGCTTGTAGGCAATGATCGCCCAGCTGACGACCGAGAAGAGCAGCAAGAACACCAGGACCGCCTTCTCGACGATGCCGGCGCTCGCGATTGAAGCCCAAAAGCCGTAGTCGGGAGCCCCGGGCGCCTCGGCGGCTTGCGCCACCACTGCATGCACAATGTTTAAAGATTCCATGTCGAACGGAGCGCTACCACAAAGCCAGCGCGGGGTCGACCGGAAGGAGGAATTTCTCCCACTCCGGTCGCTGATACAGGGCCGCCGTCGGGCCGAAATCGCCATCCGAAGGACTCCCAAGCCCCAAAAGCCAACCGAGAATCAATTTCGGGGCATCAAAGAGGCCCAATACGGTTCCGAGAACCCACTTCCGGGCGCCGGAGGCCAACATGCGCGTGGCGAGACCTCACTCCCGAGTGTCGAAGTCGAACGAAAATCTGGCGAGAGTCGTCTGCCAAACATGGAAGTCCGTTCTCGAAACGACAGGCGGCCACTCGGAGATCCCAAAAGTCGTTCTCGAAACGACAAGCGGCCACTCGGAGACCCCAAAAGACGTTCTCGGCGTCCCGCTAAGACGTTACCTCACCGTGATCTCACCCGCGGCAGGAGCGCCCCCTAACGGCTGTTGGCGGACTTGTTTGTGGTTGGTGCCTTTGCTACCGTAGCCGACGTTCTACAAAAGATAATGTTCACACGGGCCCTCCCATCAATAAGGATTTCCCGATGAAGATCCATTCGGCGCAACCTACGAACAAACCTGCTGAACTTTCGGGCAACTCCCACGCGCCTAAGGCGCCCAAGACGGCGAAGAAAGCCAAAGAAGCGCTCTTGGCAGACGCCGACAAAGGGGCGCAGCGCGACCGCAAGGCCATGCACAACAAGCGCCTGGCAGCAGGCGACGCCCATGTTGCAAAAGGTGGACGCAAGCTCGCAACCAGCCCGCAGATGCTGGCCGTCACGCACGGTAACGACTCGGAGCAGGCAGCCGTCTCCCATCCGTTGTTGTCGATTTCGTTCGATGGCAGAAATACCATCGTCAAAACCAAGGCCCCACCGCCCAGCGCTCGCACGGTTGCACTCCAGCAAGAGGCGCAAAACGTCGCCGATGCTCTGGAAAGCCGTTTTCATGGCGGCGGCGAGCATTTCACGTTGATTCCTGAGAACATCACCTTCGGTACCGCGCACGGCGCCGATGCCGTACGCCACGCGTTGGCGATCGCCCAAAAGGCCGAGCGCGAATATGGCGTCGACCAAGCCGATCCTAGCGCCAAGTATGTTTCGTGGTGCGGTGAATGGCTGCGCGAAAGCAAAACCACGCTTCTTCGTGTTGCCTTCCAGACCTATCTAAAAGTGAATGATGACTGTCTGGTAGACATGGGCCTGCTTTCGAAGCCACCCAAGCCCAGCTCGCAAGCCAGTCAATTGCATGCCGCCGAGGCAGCGCTCCCCAAGACCACCACCACGCCGAGCGCCGAAGCTTTGGAAAAGAAGCTTTACGAGCTGTTTGGGCAAAACGGTCCACGTGAAGGCGCCACCTTCTACGCCAACGGCACCCAAGCTACCGTCCACTACGAAGAAACGCCCCGCCTTGAGGAGCCCGATTACCGAGCCATCGCAAAGGCTGGGGGTGACGTGCAGGCCGCTCAGGTTGCTTGGCTTTCCCCTGGCGGCGGTTTGCAGGAGCTCTACAGTGGTTGCCGCAATGGCAAACTGACGATTGACTTGAAGGCCGCCGATGGCACCACCACGCAGGTTGTCGGTCGTGCCGAACTGTTTGTAGGTTCTAAAGAACGTTTCGGCCGCGACGACTCTTTCTACACGGAATACAACGTCCACGAGTGGACCTACAAACTCGGCTGACCGAGGCGCCGGGTGCACTCGGCCGAGCCGAGGAGCGCTGCTAGCTCACGGTGACTTTGCCCACGCCGCGTTTGCTAAGCCACGCCGAAAGTCGCTCGCGTTGATCGCCTTGCAGCAACAAACAGGGGCCATCCACACTGCCGCCGCAGCCCAAACCCTGCTTCGCCTCTTTGAGCCAGCGCTCCAATTCCTTCGGTGACAGCCCGAGTTGCTCCACCCGAGTCATCTCCTTACCGCCGTGACCCTTGCGTTCGTAGCGCACCACCGCGCGCACCGGTGCAGCCGGCTTCGAGACCACGGCCGCAACGGGGCTTTGCGTCTGCACAGGTAGCGTGCCCACCTGCCCGGCCAAGCCGGCAAACGGCGTGTTGAACGGTTGGGCGTCAGGGGGAGGAGGTGGTTGGCGAGCCATAAGGCGTCGTAACATACCCGCGTGGGTCACGAAAATGGTGCAGACAGAGGCTCTCAGGGCGCGCTAACGATGCGTGCCGGTGCGCACCAACACCGGCTCGAAATCGGGCACCGCCCCCGGAACTTGCTGGAGCGGGCCACGCGCAATTATCCAGGCGCGTTGCAAAACCCAGGAGATCGAACGATCGAGGCGATGCGCCTCGCGGCGAATCTCGTCGAACTCGGCATCCGACAGGTAGACGCTGACTTTTCGTTCATCGCGCTGTGTTACATCACTCATGGCACCTACCAAAGCGGCGTGGTGGCAAAGGGGCCAGGGTGCATTCAATACCCGCGGGATGTCTGCCGTTTTGCTGCGGCGTAAAGAAATGTAAAGCACAAGCGCGGCCGATGGCAGAGGCGCGCGCAGAACTTTACCGACCCTCATTCACATAACTTTACGGTGCAGACACGTTTCGGTAACGCCGCGCGGGCACAAGGTAGGTTTGGATTAAGCCCAGGGACCCACGCGCGTGGGCCGTGAGGACCGCCGTGGCATTGACAAGCACAGACAGCACCGCGAGGATCGCCGACACCGTGGCGATCGGACCCCAAGCACAAACCCGCCTGTTGCTCATCGACGACGACGAGCGCTTGGGAGAGATGATTTCCACCTTTTTGACCGACCTCGGCATGACCGTGGAGCATCGCCTGGACGCCCAGAGCGGCATGCAGGCCGTGGCCACCAGCAACTTTGATGCCGTCATTTTGGACATCATGCTGCCGGGCATGGATGGTTTTGAAGCCTGCCGACGTTTGCGAGCTTTGTCCAACATCCCCATCTTGATGCTCTCAGCCCGACGCGAAGAGATGGATCGCATCGTCGGCCTGGAAATCGGCGCCGACGACTACCTGCCCAAACCGTTTAATCCCCGCGAGCTGGCCGCGCGCATCCGCGCCATCTTGCGCCGCAGCCATCGCAACGAGACGAACCGCGAGCCGGTGTTGCGTTTTGGGCCGCTCGTCATCGACAAGGGGGCCCGCGAAGCCCGCAAAGATGGCCGCTTGCTCGACCTGACGAGCCACCAGTTCTCGCTGTTG
>JAKLEG010000296.1 GCA_022703175.1 Myxococcota bacterium
CTGCTCTCCAACCTGATTGCGGTGTTGTTGCAGAGTTTTTCGGCGCGCTTAGGGATTGCGGCGCGCCTTGATTTGGCGCAGGCCTGTCGGGCGATGTTTCCGCGGCGCGTGGGTTTGGCCCTCTGGGTGCTCACCGAGATCGCGATTGCGGCATGTGACTTGGCGGAGGTGCTGGGGACCGCGATTGGGCTGGAGCTCCTGTTCGGCATGCCGATGCTCTTGGGCGTCGCACTGACAACCTTCGATACCTTCGTGTTGTTGTTTTTGCAGAGCCGCGGTGTGCGGGTGATGGAGGCCTTCATTGTGGCCTTGATCATTACGATTGGGGTTTGCCTGGGTATTGAGGTGCTGCTTGCCCGGCCGGCCCTGGATGCCTTGGCGTTAGGCTTTGTGCCGTCGTTGCCGGGGGACGATGCGCTCTATCTCGCCATCGGTATCCTGGGAGCGACGGTGATGCCGCACAACCTCTACCTACATTCGGCGTTGGTGCAATCGCGGCGTATCGTGCACACCCCGGCAGGAATTTGGAGTGGCCTGCGCTTTAACATCATCGATTCCGTGGTTGCTTTGAACGGCGCGTTCTTGGTGAATGCAGCCTTGTTGGTGATGGCCGCGGCCACGTTCTTCCATGCGGGGCATACCGACGTCGCAGAGATACAAGACGCACATCGGCTGCTGGAACCTCTGCTTGGAGCGCGAATCGCACCAGCGGCGTTTGCGATTGCCCTGATTGCGGCGGGGCAATCCTCAACGATTACCGGAACCCTGGCTGGCCAAATCGTGATGGAAGGTTTCGTCCGTTTGCGTCTTCGGCCGTTGGTGCGTCGCTTCATCACCCGCGGTCTCGCGATTGTCCCGGCCGTGGTGGTGTTGCTGCTTGCGGGGGAAGGGGCCACCGGAAAGTTGCTGGTGCTGTCGCAGGTCGTGTTGAGCCTGCAGCTACCCTTTGCTGTGATTCCTTTGATCCACCTGGTCGCCGATCGACGCATCATGGGGCAGTATCGAATTGGTTCACGGCTGCAGTTTTTGGGTTGGCTTGCGGCCACGCTGATCGTTGCGTTGAATCTCAAGCTGGTTGCGGGGGAGGTGGCGGGTTGGCTTGACGCCGCGGGTGCGCACGCCTGGATCCTTTGGATCACGGTTGTGCCGGTGGGGTGCGCTCTATTGGCCTTGCTTGGCTATATAACGGTGGCGCCCGTATGGCAGCGGAGTCGAAATGTCCCGGTGGCGAGCGCTTTGGGGGTGCACGGCAGCGCTAACATTGCCGCGGTGCTGGCTCCCAAGGCGCCGTCGCGGATTGCCGTGGCGCTCGATTTCTCCACCGCTGATGCACAAGCGTTGGGCTACGCCGTGATGTTGGCCAAGTGTCATGGGGCGCAGGTGTTGCTGTTGCATGTGGTCGAATCGGTGGGTGCTCGCATGTTGGGTGACGACTTGGGGGATGACGAGGCACGTGCAGACCAGGCACGCCTGGAAGCCTATGCGGCCGAGTTGGGAGAACTCGGTGTCACTGCCACCTATGACCTCGGTTTTGGTGAGCCGGTGGCTGCACTGACGGCGTGTGTCGCTCAGCACCGGCCCGAGCTCATTGTGCTAGGGGCCCACGGTCACCGGGGCGTGGGGGATTGGGTGCATGGCACCACCGTGGATCGCCTGCGTCACCGCGTGGAGATTCCGGTGTTGGCGGTACCACAACGGGGCGCGCTTACTTCCTAGGGGTGCCACGAAGCCGTTGTGCAAGTCCTGGTTGTGCTGGCAGTATTTGTTGTTGCGTCGATCAGGGATTCGGAAGAGCCGGAATCACGCACCAGGTGATTATGCAAAATACGATGGCACATAACGATATTGCACCGCGGTCTGATGCAGGTCCGTGGTTCGCTTTGTATGTTGGGGTCCTGCGTTACGGTCTTCCAGTCTGGCTGTGTCGCGAAACCGACGAGCTCGAACGGGCCGAGCAGGGAGCGGTTCAGCTCTATCCATGTCTTGAGCCGTGGTTGAAACGGGCGTTCGGTAAACTTACCCCCAGGCAGCGCCAAGCCCTGGCGAACGCTTATCGTCTGCCGGGCAAGCCGTATCTCAACAACACCTGTTTGGCGGCGTTGTACGGCATTACGTCGGGACGAATATCTGGGTACGCTAAAGAAGGCCGTCGTAAGCTCTGCAATGCTCTATCTCGGCATGCTGCTAAGCATGCTGCGTTGTTGTCGCCGGTGGCCGATCTGCTCAGCTACCGGCATCTCGTTTGGTGTCGGCTGTATGTCACGCGGAAGCCGTTGCGTGTTGGGCCACGAACGTAGGCCTCTTGGTTTTTTACAGCTCGCGCCGCGTCATGCGATCACGAATGTGGCTGGCCACGCGTAAGCTGTTGGCCACGATGGTGGGCGTGGCTGGCACGCCGCCCGAGGTGGGCATGAAGCTGCCATCAGTGACGAACAACCCAGGGACGTCGTGAGCCTCACAAAAGCGATTGAGCACCGAGCGGGAGGGATCGGTGCCAAAGCGGCACGTGCCGTGCTGCAGGTGAAACGTGGTGCTGCCCCAAGTCCAGGGCGTGACCGATGTTGCCTTGGGGGTCATCGCCGCTAAGATCTGCATGCCGCGCTGAACCATGGCCGTGTTGGTTTGCACGTCGGCCGGGTGATGCGTCACGTTGATGCGCGCTGCAGGCAGTCCCCAGCGGTCTTTCACGGTGGGGTCGAGCTCGACATAGGTTTTGTCGCTGGGCAAAAACTCGCCAAAGATCTCGAACTCCACCCAGAGCTCGTCGCGGAAGTATTTCACCAAGCGATCTTTGAGCGGCTGCCCGGAAAGTGACCAGTCGCTGTCCATCGCCAAGCGGATGCCGGCATTGATCGGATTAGGGTGGTGTAACAAGAAGTTGTAGGTGCCACCCTTCGGCAAGCTCAGCCCACCTTGGGTCATCCAGTAGTCGTCTTGGACGCTGCGCTGTAAGAAGGGCAGCTCCATATCCTCGGCGCCAAGCTTCGCGATGAGATCTTTACGCTCGAAGATGGCTGTGGCTTTGCCGAAGTTGGAGAAGGTGAGGTTCTTACCGACAAGGCCCGAGCTGTTGGCGAGCCCGGCTGGGAACAGGCCGTTCGCAGACAGGAGCAGCAGGCGGGCCGATTCGATGGCGCTGGCGGCCAACACAACCACGCGCGCTCTGAGGGTGTGCAGCTCTTCGTTGCTGTCCAGGTATTCGACACCAGTGGCGCGGCCGTCCTCGTCCACAGTGATGCGCGTGACAAAAGCACGTGGGCGGATTTCGCAGCGTCCGGAAGCTTCGGCGCGCGGCAGGATCGATGCCAAGACGCTCGACTTGGAGCCGTTCTCGCAGCCGTATTCGCCGCACAGCCCACAGTAGTTGCACGGCGGCCGCGTACCATAGGCCCGCGACAAGATGGCGCGTGGCGTAGGAAAGGGGTGGAAGCCAAGGCTCTTGGCGGCTTCGTCGACCATCAGCGCGGTGGGATGTGGCCGCAATGGTTGCAGCGGAAACGGACGCCGCGGGCCTTCGAATGGATTGATGCCGGCAATGCCTGACACCCCGAGCAGTGTCTCCGCCAAGTCGTAGTAAGGCCACAACTCGGCAAGGGTCATCGGCCAATCGGCCACGGTGCTGCCTTGAAGTCCGCCACCCAACAGTGAGGCCAAGCGGAAGTCACTGTCGTGCAGGCGGTAGGTAAAGCCACTCATGTGCACGGTAGCGCCGCCCACGCATTGCGAGGTGTGGCCCTCGCGGGTGCGCTCAGCCTCCGCGGCGCCATTTTTACGTAACATGTGCGGATCATCGTCGGCGTGCGGCACGAAGAAGTTGCGCCGACAGATCGCCACCTCGTCGTGGGTAAAGTCGCGGGTGGTGTAGTAAGGACCTTTTTCTAGCACCACCACGCGCGCGCCAGCCTCGGCAAGCATCATCGCGGTAGGGGCGCCTCCGGCCCCACTCCCAATGACGACGACATCGCAGTGTTCGGTCGCCATCGTGACCTCAGTAGGGGAGCTTGGGCCTGGGTGGGCTCAAGGAGAGGGTGCGCCGGGGGGCAAAATGGCAGCGATGCCAGCCAATGAGTTGCCAACCGACTTCGTTGCGATTGCCGCCATACTTGGGTTCGGCCAAGAAGCTTTCGAGGGTGAGCGTCATGAGGCGCTGCCAGAACCCTTGGCTGTCAAAGTGCTTGCCCTTGATCTCGCCCACCTGAAAGGCGCGCAGGACAGCATCTTGTTCGGCGCCAGCTAGGTCGGAAAACAACTTGCGGTAACGCTTTTGCGCCTCGCGGTTGAGGATCAGCGCGGCGGTGTCGAACTCCTTCTGGGAGCCGATGTAGGGCGGCCGGGCCAACCAATACGTGATGTATGCCATAGCACCCGCAGCGACAGCTCCTGGTAGAACTCGTTCGACAGCGGCTTCGAGGGCGCGTTGGCGATCTGCAGGGATGTGGCTAAACCAGCGTTCGGGTTCGAGTTCTGGCAGCGCAGCCTTGCGGCATACCACAGCGCCGGCACCCACTGCGAGCCCCGTAAGCATTTGGCGACGACTTAACGCCACGGTGATCTCCTCTTGGGGTTCATCGCGGACCCTTGGGTGTGTGGCAGGCCAAGCAGGCCGAGGCGTGGGCCACGAGTAGGGGGCAGAGGCCACGTCCTTGTGGCGCTCCGTCAGCATGGCAGCCTGAGCAGCGTAGCTCATTGCGGCGATCGCGCAAGTAGACGCAGTCGTGATGGAAGTTGCCCATTGCCATCGTGGTGGCGTGGCAGGTGTTGCAGGGGAGTGTCGGGTTGATGCGAGGCGCCACCTGGTCGCGCGGGGCGCCCCCTGAGAGCGCTAGGCTCAGCACGTAGGTGTTGAGGTCCGCCAACGCCTCCGGTTTGTCGGCGAAGGTGGTGCGATAGCTAGGCATCGTCGAATCAGGGAAATCGATGGTGGGATCCAGGATGCTTTGCGTCAGCGCTTCGACGCTGGCCTGGCGCGTAGTGCGCAAGTCGGGACCATCATCCCATCCGCCACGCCCGCCGGTGGCAAGGCTGTGACACAGGCCGCAGCCCAGCTCCAAGAACAAATAGGCGCCACGCACCAAGTGTTCCGTCTGTGGCACTGCGCCAGGCAGATGACACTGGGCGCAACTGGCCTCCAGGTAGGGAAGGACTAGGCGCGCCGAGCGTGCGCTTGTGCCTGCGCGGGCGTGCGCGGCAGCGGTGGTGAGGGCCCGACCTTCGCCGCCGTGGCAGACCACGCAGCCGATGCGTTTGGGGGTATGGTGGGTAAGCGGCCAGGAATGGCGTTGATAGGGGGCTGGCAGCCCGTCGATGGGAGCGTCGACACCTAGGTGGCACGACACGCAACGTTCCGGGTGCGTGCCATCTGGGAGCAATTCACGCACGCCGCTGGGCGCACCTTCCAGGGCCTGCAGCTCCTTGGGGGTTTGGCGTTGCCAATGACGTAGGTCGCTGCGGTAATCGTTGAAGACCGCGACCGCCAAAGTCACCCCGAGTGCCAGCCAGAGCAACAGTCGTAAGGTTAGCCAGCGTTTGTGGTCGGCCTGGGGATCAAAGACCATGGGAGCTCCCCGACCACGGCCATGTGAGCAGCCAATCGGCACCGCGCCACAGGCCCAACAGCGTAAACCATAGGAGTGATACGCCGAGCACGCCGAGCATGACGCGCATCGCCGAACGCGGCAGGCATGTGCGACTGCCTGCCAATGTGCCGGCGATGACCGTTGTTACGAGGCAGAGGCTGGCTGGATTAAGTAGATCTTTTAGGGTGTTAGAGAGATTTGTTTGGGCTTGGGTAAGCGTTGGCCAAGTGCTCACAAGACTCCCCAAAACCACCACGAGGCTGCTTGTTAGCACCAGGGTCGCAAACAGGCGCTTTTCGGCGGTATCCCCAAACCAGACGCCGATGTCGCGCTCGTCCCGGTCCAAGAGCGGTAACGCAAACAACAAGAGCGTAACCAGCACGGGCACGACCACGCCGCCCATCGTTGCCGAATAGCTGACCAGCTCTTGGAGACCCAGGAAATACCAGGGTGCTTTCTCGGGATTGTCCGGGCGCAGCAGGTCGGCCGGAGGCCCAAGCGGCAGCGCGGTTGTGAGGCTCACCACCATCAACACGAGGCACGTCGCGAGCATCACCCCCACCACGCGATCGACCAGGTGCGGCCACGCCGGTTGAGTCACAAGCTCGGGGGTGCTGCTCGACAGCCCACCATCCCGGCGCACGCGCCATAGATGCAGCGCTAACACCGCCAGCATACCGCCCGGTAGCAGTGCCACATGCAGGGCATAAAAGCGCACCAATGCTTGGTCTCCCAAGGTGTCACTTCCCAGCAGCAACAGTTTGAGCGGTTGGCCGAGCCACGGCAGATGGTCCAACAGCGTCGAGACCACGCGCACCGCCCAATAGGAGGTTTGATCCCAGGGGAGCAGGTAGCCTGTGAAGGCCAGGCCCAACAGCGCGGCGAACAGCGTCAAGCCTAGCCACCAGTTGAGCTCGCGATGGCGGTAAGCCGCTTGCATCGCCACGCGCAATAAATGTAGAGCGGCCGTGATCACGAGAGCATGCGCCGCGACCCGATGCAGTCTGCGCAATAAGCCGCCAAGGGCCACGCGATGTTCGATATCGAGCATGCTGTCATAGGCCTCGGCCGGGGTCGGGACATAATAGAGGGCCAATACCAGCCCCGTGCCACACAGCACCAAGAACAATGTCAGGCTGATGATCCCCAAGGCCCATGTCGTGGTGGGGGCGAGGGCGCGTTCGGTCACCCGCAGCGGAAACAGATGGTAGAGAAAGCTACGGCGCAGACGTTTAGAGGCGCTATCGTCGGGACGTGTGTGTGGCCGAAGGTCGGCCACGAGGTTTTGTGGCAGCGAGGCCAGGGCCTTGCCAAGTGCATGCCACATGGCTAGGGCGTCTCCTCAGGCAGCATCACCGCCGCAACGTAGCTGCCCGGAGTGACCTCCACCTCGGTGTTGACCCAGCAATCGCCCGTGGGCGTGACGCTCAACGCGTACCAAGGAAGCGTGCGGCGTGCCGGGCCTGCAAGCACGTGTCCTTCGGCGTCGAAACTTGCACCATGGCAGGGACAGCGGAAACCGTCGCGGCTGCGGCGTACGGTGCACCCCAAGTGAGTGCAACGGGCAGATAGAGCCGCAAGTCCGGCCCGAGTGTGCAGAATGAACAGCTCCATCTCCGACAGCCAAGTGGTGGTGTTCATTTTAAAGTCAGCCGCACGGCCGACGTACAGACGCCGATTCTCGGCGTCCGGCTTGCTTGGGACCGCGGCGCGCAACGTCGCGGCCACGGCCCCGATACCACAGGCCAAAGCGGTTACGCCGGTGAGCCGCTCCAACAATGCACG
>JAKLEG010000297.1 GCA_022703175.1 Myxococcota bacterium
AGCTTGCTCGCCAGCGGTGTCACCGAGATCGTCACCTGGGGTTTTGGCAGCCCCAAGGCATATCAGCCGTACTGTGCCCCCGAGGAGAGCCCGATCCGTATCAGCAACCCGCTGGGCGAAGAGCTTTCGGCGATGCGCACAAGCCTCATCCCAGGGTTGCTAACAACGCTGGGCCGCAACCAACGACAGGGGGCGCGCCACGTGCGCCTGTTCGAAATTGGCACCACGTTCCATCCGCGGACCCCAGGTGTCGATGAAGATCCACGGCATCGCTTGTTGCCACTGGAAGCGCGCCGCGTGGCGGTGGCGATGTGGGGCGGGCGCCACTTTGGGCGTTGGTACGAGCATGGCGAACTGTTGGATGTGAGTGATTTGGCTGGCGTTATCGACAACCTAATCGATGCGCTGGGCACTGGCGTACAACTGAATCGACGTCCGGTGGAGTTGGCCGGTATGCATCCGCGCGCGGGTGCCGAGTTGCTGTTGGGCGACGAGCGGATTGGTTTGGCGGGCCAACTGCATCCTGAGCGGCTGGCGGCCCTGGAGTTGGAGGGTCCGGTGGTGGTTGCCGAGTTGTCGCTGGACGCACTTCTTGCCGTGCAAGGCGACAAACGCGGCTATCGGCCGCTGCCGAAGTTCCCCGGAACGCGTCGAGATATCGCAGTGCTGGCACCGCGCGAGATCGCGAGCGAAGAGATTCGGAGCTTTTTGGAAATGCATGCCGCGGGCACCATGGGCAACGTGGTCGAAAAGGTTCGGCTGTTTGACGTCTATCGCGGCAAGCCGATCCCGGAAACCCATGTCAGCCTTGCGTTTGCCATTGAGTATCGAAGCGCCGAGCGCACCCTCACCGACACCGAAGTGAACACGGCGTTTGAGGATGTCATCGGAAAAGTCAAAGAGAGATTCAACGTTGAGGTGCGACGTTGAGTTGAGGCTCTTGCAGGGCTTTCGCACCACAAGTATAAAGCAACGCCTCCACGCGAGAAGGACGCATCATGACAAAGGCCGATCTGGTCGAAGCGGTGCATACCAAAGTTGGTTTCTCCAAGAAGGAGTCGGCGGACATCGTTGAGATGGTCTTCGACACCATGAAGTTAAGCTTGGAGCATGGCGAAAAGATTAAGATCAGCGGCTTCGGCAACTTCGAAGTCCGCGACAAGCGCTCACGCGTGGGTCGTAACCCGCAAACGGGCGAAGTGATCGAGATCTCGGCGCGCCGCGTGTTGACCTTCAAACCGTCCCAGGTGCTCAAGACCGTGTTGAACAACGCCCCGGAACCGGTGGCCGCTGCCACGCCGTCTAACGGGTAACGGCTGTGGGCCGGTTGCAGAGTCGCGATCGGACGACGAGCACGACCTCTACGTGTGACATCCCCGACAAGCTCTACTTCAAGATTGGTGAAGTTGCTGAGCTCGTTGGGGTGGAAACGCACGTGTTGCGTTACTGGGAAAAAGAGATTCCGTTCATTCGGCCGTCCAAGACGCCGTCGAATCAGCGTCGCTATCGCCGCAAAGATGTCGAAGTATTTCGGGAGATCAAGCGGTTGTTGCACAACGAGCGTTACACGCTGGCTGGTGCTCGCCGGCGACTGCTAGGTGGGGAACGGCATCAAGAGGCCGAGGCACCTGCCGAGATGGAGGCCGAGGTCACGCCGGTGGACCAACGTCCGTTGGTCACGGCCACGGCGGCCCCGGTCGTGCCTCCTGCAGCGCGCCAGGTGGCCCCACAGGCTCGCCCGACACCGCAACCAGCTGCTACCACCACCGCCACGCGGCAGCTGCCCTTGGGCTTCTCACGCCCCGCAGAGCCCGAAAAACTCGAACGGTTGAAACACGGCCTCAAAGAGCTAATTCGGTTGAGCGGCGAAGAGCCGTAAACCCAACAAGTGATCGTCGACGGGTAGTGGGGAGCGAACCGGCAGACGGCTAACGGTTACGCCTGGATGCGCATTTCGCGCAAGTCGTTTTTTTGGGCGACGCGTAGGTAGGTGCCGTCGGTGCTGGGATAACGTCGTCGATTGAACTGGTATCAAATGGGAGCGTGGCGAGCGCAGAACGGAAAGCTTACGGGGCGTTAGTCGAGAATGAATCGCCGCGGATCGAGCGGTTGACCCAGGCGCCGTACTTCGTAATGCAGGTGGGGGCCGGTGGATTTGCCGGTGCTACCCATGAGCGCCACCAAGTCGCCACGGTTTAGCTTTTGGCCAACCTGCACCATGATGCGGCTTAGGTGCGCGTAGTGCGTTTGCAAACCAAAGCCGTGATCGACAACGACGGTTTGCCCGTAGCCGCCGCGAATTCCGGTGAAGATGACCACACCCTCGGAGGGCGAGCGTATCTCTTGGCCAAGTTGGCCGCCGATATCTAAGCCCTTGTGCATCATCATCACGCCGAATACCGGGTCGCGGCGTTTGCCGAAAGAACTGGTGATCCACGGTGAGTTGGTGGGGCGCACCGAGGGGGTGTGCGACAAGATACGCTCGGCGTCGTGGAAATATTCGAGCAGCTCGCCCAACGCATGATGCACGTTGCGCCCGTCGGTGCGCAGCCGATCAAATTCGAAGGGGAGGGCCACCGGCTCCAGCGACAACAGACGCCCATCGATGGCGGTCGCCAAAGGTTCTTCGGTGCCAGGCAAAGTCGAGCTACCCGAGGCTTCGAGCGGGCCAATGGCCAGCTGCCGTGGTTCTATGCCCAACCCACTTTTAGACCAGAGCTGCGCGAGGCCGACCTCAGAGCGCATCTCCAAACGCCGCAACTCAGGCATTTGTCCCGCCAACTGCCGCAAGATTCCGGCAAGCTGGGTATTTTCTTGGCGGATTTCATTGGTCTCGACAGCAGCGCGATAGCGTGTCATGCCGTGAACAGCCATACCGAGGACTGTCAAGAGGATCAGCGCTGCAACTGCGACCGTGGCTTGAATGAGCTTACGCGCGACACTGATGCGTCGCACCGAGCGCCCCGTCGAATCCATGATGACCAGTACAAAACGGCGATTCTTCATCTTGATTTTTTTAAAGTATCGGGCTCATCGAACGTTGTCAAACAGGCATTGCTGTAGGTTGCAAACGGCCGGCCTCCGTGATTTGGTCCGCCGCCATCATGTTTGCAACAATCATTGATTTCGTTCGGCAAGCCATCGACATATTCTTGCACCTCGACCGCCACTTGGTGGAGTTCGTGGGCGCCTACGGCAACTGGGTCTACGGGATCCTCACGGCGGTCATCTTTTGTGAGACGGGGCTCGTGGTTACGCCATTTTTGCCAGGCGACTCGTTGTTGTTCGCCGCAGGCGCGATCGCGGCAACTGGTGGCCTCGACCCATGGCTGTTGCTGTTGCTTTTGATCGTGGCGGCTGTCACAGGCGACGCCGTGAACTATGCCATCGGTCGCTTCGTTGGGCCGCGCGTGTTCAAGGCCCAAGACCTCACCGGCTTTTGGCACAAAGCTTTAAACCGCAAGCACCTAGATAAGGCCCACGCCTTCTTTGAGCGCTATGGCGGCAAAGCCATTGCGCTCGGGCGCTTTGTGCCGATCGTCCGTACCTTTGTGCCGTTTGTGGCGGGCGCGGGCTCGATGACCTACCGCAAGTTCGCGGCCTACAACGTGCTGGGCGGTGTTGTGTGGGTGAGCGTCTGTGTGGGCGGCGGCTATCTGTTTGGCAACGTGCCCGTGGTGAAAAACAACTTCTCGCTCGTGGCCTTGGGAATCATCTTTGTGTCGGTGCTGCCGATTGCCATTGAGCTCATCCAGGACCGTCGTCGGCGCACGCCAACGGACACCACACCCGCTCCCGCAGTCGAAAAATAGCACGTGGTTGTTGACCTCACTGGGGGCCTTGTCGTAAGGTCCCGCCACGGTCGGGGCGTAGCGCAGTTTGGTCAGCGCACTTGACTGGGGGTCAAGGGGTCGGTAGTTCAAATCTACTCGCCCCGACCAATTTTTCCCCTTGTCGCATCAGGGTTTTTCGCACGGCAGCCATGCTGAACGAAGGCCTTGACGCGTCCGGAAGTTGCCCGGGGTTGCCATTGCACTGGCGCCGCGCGGGCACGTTTACTTCGCGGCACGACTAGCGATTCGCAAGCACGGTCAAGCAGGGCGCTCGGCTAGGGGGTAGCTTCGTGGCCATGACGTGGAGGAGCTGGTGCTGACGCAGTGGGACAAGATCAAAGCCGCGGAGCGTATGCAGGCGTATATCGAGGCACATCTCGATGAGCCGGTAACCCTCGCGGCGTTGGCCCGTGCGGCTCGCTACTCGCAATGGCATGCGGCCCGAATGTTCAAGGAGGTAACGGGCAAGACACCGTTCGAGTACTTGCGTTTGCGTCGCCTGTCGGAGGCGGCCGAACGTTTGCGGAGCTCGCCGTGCAAAGTGATCGATGTGGCGTTCGACTTCGTGTTCGACTCGCACGAGGGTTTTACGCGCTCGTTTGCCCGGCACTTCGGCAGTGCTCCTAGTCACTTCCGCACACACGGGTCGACCGTCGCGCTGTTTGTGCCCCCGCAGCTACGCGACTGGTACACGAGGAGGCAAAGAGGAGCGTCCGTCATGACCGAAACCCCGAAGCAAGTAGCCGTGTTCGTTCAGGTTCTAGACCGGCCCGCGCGCAAACTGATTCTCAAACGCGGGCGTGCAGCTGACCACTACTTTGCCTACTGCGAAGAGGTGGGCTGCGAGGTGTGGGACCAACTAACCACCGTCAAAGGCGCGCTACAGGAGCCGCTCGGACTGTGGCTCCCTCAAGGCATGCGTCCCAAAGGCACCTCCGAGTATGTACAAGGGGTGGAGGTGGCCCTCGACTACCACGGCCCGGTGCCCCACGGGTTCGAGGTCATTGAGCTTCCGCCGTGCAAAATGCTGGTGTTCCAAGGGCCGGCGTTCGACGACAAGGATTTCGAACAGGCGATCACCTCGTTGTGGGACATGATGAAGGCCTACAAACCTGAGACCTACGGCTTCACCTGGGCCGACGACGATGGCCCGCGCTTCCAGCTGCGCCCGGAGGGTTATCGCGGCTACATCGAGGGTCGGCCAGTGCGAGCGGTGTAGATCACCTCAGAGCGCTCGCAAAGGACCCCGCGATGGCGGAATCGGCGTTGGCGGATCTGATCTGCGGCCTGCCAACCCGATCTCGCGGCCTCTGGCCAGCACATTTCTGCTCCCGCTCTTGACAGCCCTAGTGACGTTACGTAAATTCCGCACAACATTACGTAACGTAAGGTTTCGGCTCGGGGGAGCGGGGTGTGCTGGGTCAATGAAGTTACCCATTTACATGGACAACCACGCCACCACGCGCGTCGATCCGCGAGTGCTGGAACGGATGCTGCCGTTTTTCAGTGATGACTTTGGCAATGCTGCCAGTCGCAACCACCCCTTTGGCTGGAAGGCCGAAGCGGCTGTGGAGGCGGCCCGCGAAGAAGTCGGCCAACTCATCGGTGCCAGCGGTCGAGAAATCGTCTTCACAAGTGGCGCTACTGAGTCGGATAATCTGGCGATTTTGGGTGTCGCCGAGTTCTATCAAAGCAAGGGCAGTCATTTCATCACCCAGCCTACCGAGCACAAGGCGGTCCTGGATACGCTTAAGGTGCTTGAGCGACGGGGCGCCTCGGTGACCTACCTCCCCGTGGATCGCACCGGCCTTGTTAGGCCTGAAGCTGTCGAAGCAGCCCTCACTGACAAGACGGTTTTGGTCACCATCATGGCCGCCAACAACGAGGTTGGCACTCTCCAGCCGCTTGCCGAAATCGGTGCTATCTGTCGTAAAAAAGGCGTGTTGTTTCATACCGACGCGGCGCAAGGGGCGGGCAAGTTCGACTTTGATGTCGAGGCTATGAACGTCGACTTGGTTTCACTGTCGGCCCACAAGCTGTACGGTCCCAAGGGTGTGGGCGCGCTCTACGTACGTCGCAAGAATCCGCGGGTACGGTTGAGCCCCACGATGCATGGCGGCGGCCACGAGCGTGGTATGCGCTCAGGCACCCTGAATGTGCCGGGAATCGTGGGTTTTGGCGAAGCTGCCCGGATCTGTCGGGAGGAGCTTGCACACGAGATTGCGCACACCCAGGCGCTGCGCGAGCGCTTGTATGCGACCCTTACCAAAGAACTGACGCACTTGACCCTCAACGGCCATCCCACCTTGCGTCTGCCCGGAAACCTCAATCTTTCCTTCGCATTTGTCGAGGGCGAAGCGTTGATGATGGCGATGAAAGATATTGCCGTATCGAGTGGTTCGGCGTGCACCAGCGCGTCTTTGGAGCCCTCATACGTGTTGCGGGCTTTAGGGGTTCCCGAGGAGTTGGCGCACAGCTCCATTCGCTTTGGCATCGGCCGTTTTAACACCGAAGCCGAAGTAGACTACGTGGCCAGCAAGGTAATCACCGGCGTGAAAAAATTGCGAGCCATGAGCCCGCTTTACGAAATGGCCCAAGAAGGTGTCGGTTCGGCGAGTGCAAGTTTCCAAGCGCCTTAGCACAAAGGTGTGGGAGTGCATCATGACGTACTCGGAAAGTGTTCTGAATCATTACGAAAATCCGCAAAACGTCGGAGCCTTGGACAAGAGCGCCGAGGACGTGGGCACGGGCCTCGTGGGTGCGCCGGCGTGCGGCGATGTGATGAAGCTGCAGATCAAAGTGGGTGAGGGCGATATTATCCAAGACGCCAAGTTCAAGACCTTCGGCTGCGGCTCGGCCATTGCCAGTTCCTCTCTCGTCACCGAGTGGGTCAAAGGTAAGAGCCTGGAAGAAGCGATGAAAATCCGCAACGTGGACATCGCCAACGAGTTGGCACTGCCACCTGTGAAAATCCATTGTTCAGTTTTGGCCGAAGATGCCATCAAAGCCGCCATCGCCGACTACCGCAAAAAGCAGCAATCGGCCGCAGTTGGGAGCCCAGCATGATCACCATCACCCCGCGCGCGGCCGCGAAAGCCGTTGAATTGGCTAGGAAACAAGGAGCTGCCGAAGTCCTGCGCGTGGGCATCAAAGGCGGCGGTTGTTCCGGTTTTTCGTATTTCTTGGAATTCGACGACAAACCGCGTGATGGTGACAATACCTTGGAAATCAATGGGTTGCGTGTTGTTGTCGATCCCAAAAGCTTGCTCTACCTGGAGGGCACCGAGGTGGATTTCGTGCCTAGCCTGTTGAAGGGGGGCTTCAAGTTCAACAATCCGAACGCGCGCAAGTCCTGCTCTTGCGGCGACTCTTTCACCGTGTAGCAGGCCTGTGCAGGACTACTTCGCAGTGCTGGGTCTGCCGGTTTTGTGGCAGGTGCCTGGCGAGGTGTTGGCAGCGGCCTTTCATCGTGAGAGTCGCCTGAGCCATCCCGACCGCTACTACGGCAAACCCGACGCTGTTCG
>JAKLEG010000298.1 GCA_022703175.1 Myxococcota bacterium
TAACACGACCGGCATGCCGCTAGAGACGATGGTCAACGCCATTAGCGAGCGCATGAAGCCGGGCCAAGATCCGGCCGCAGGCGTGGTGGGTAGCTACGTCACGGTCGCGGGCGAACATGGCGAACCCACCGTGGTGCAACTGACGGCCGTTGCCTGTGATCTCGGTGAGGCGAAAACCGCGTCGGGAGCCGAACACCCCGCAACCATCACCTTGAAGGGTGTGACCGCGCTCGGGCAAGAAGTCACCATCGAACGCACCACCACCGGCACCAGCGAACCGCGCCCGGCCGTGGTGCAACACCGTCTGGCCGAAATCACCAGCGACGCTCGTGAGCAAAAGTTGATTCTGGGTTGGATGAAGGGCGCACAACCAAGTGCAGCGGGTCAGCCAAGCCCCCTTGACGCGGACAACCCGGTCATCAGTAACCAACTCTACGCGCAGTTCCTGAACTCGGTGCGGGAAAAACCAGAGCAATTCACCCGCTTTGAAAACCCACCGTTTGCTGGCAAGGCCCTCTTGGCGTTGCAGGCGGCGTTTGCAGGCAGCATCCAAGGCAGCTTTGCCGACGTCACCTACATCGGCGACGACGAGTGGCAAACCACTGCCGACAAAGATGTGTTGTCCAACTACCGCCCCAGCGACGTGAAGGGCGCAGTCCAACGCGAGCTCAAGGCCCAAGTGGGCGAGCAACAAGTTTGGATGTACGCTCATGGCGTCGACTATCAAAGCAACACCCATACGCTGGCCTACGAAACCCCTGCTGGCGTTGCCTATGCTGTGGATGTCGACCTGTCGAAGGGCAAGAAACCCAGCGTGCGCGCGCTCCGAAGAGGTGGCGCTGAGGTTAAGCTCAGCTCAGCCGAAGGCAAAGCGCTGCTCGACAAGCTCGCCTTCACCGGCGAGTTGTTGGGCAACTCGCAGATGCGCTACGGCCTGACGATCGAGGCCAACGGTGCGGTGCAGAGCCGCGTCGCGGGCGCCAAAGGCAGCAAGCGCAAGGACGTGGACGACCTTTGCCTCCTGCAGGTGATGAAGCCCACGCAGGTGGCAAGCCCGTCACAGCCCGCCATTCCGGTAAAGGCCAACCAGGAGATCCATTGGGGCAAAGCGCCCACCTTTGACGTTGCCTTTACGCGTCACGAGGTCCAACCCGACGGCAAGATCAAGCTGAATAACCGCCGCATCACCCACTACGTGATCACGGCGCTGCAGATCCTGTTGCTCTTGATCTCGTGGAATGCCCGCAAAAAGGCAGAAAAGACCAAGGAACCGGAGAAACCGCAGGAGCCGACCAAACCGACGGACCCGACGGATCCGACGACACCGACAACGCCGCCGGGAACCACGACAACGCCGCCGGGAACCACGACAACGCCGCCGGGAACCACGACAACGCCGCCGGGAACCACGACGACGCCGCCGGGAACTACGACGACGCCCGGAACTCCTGGGGGCGGCATCGGCTCGGGTCGAGGTGGCGTGACGACGCCTACACCGGGCGCCCCGACGACACCCTCCCCAGGCACGCGCATCGTTGATGCACAGGCTCCAAGTAACCCTGGAAGAGCTGTAGACACCGTTCCCACCGCCTCGGGTGCTCCTGGCGGCGCCGTCGGAGCCGGTCGAGGTGGTGCGGTTGTGCAGGCACCCGTGCTTGAGTCGGCAGGATCAAGCACCCGTGCCGCGACGATCCAAGCGCCGGCAGCGGCGCCCGTTGCAGGCACTCCCGTGGAATCGGCTCTCTCCGGAGTCTCGGCGCCTGTCAGTGGCGGCATCGCCAGTGGTCGCGGTCTGGGGCAGGTGAGCGCCGCCGTGCAAGCCCCTGTCAGTACCGCACAGGTCGCCAACTCGACCCTACCGGCCAGCGAGGCGGTGCGTAGCGCCATCAGCCAGAGTGGTACCGCGGACGCGGCGGTGGACGCACTGGTGAGCGCCAGCACGCGGATCCCAAAGCCGTAGGCAGCTAACCCACTATCGAGCCGCTCCCCAACCGGGGGGCGGCTTACGCGACGGTTCGCAGACGCGTCGAGTTCGGTTTATCTACTTGTTGGCGCCGGGTGCGGGATTCAGCGCCGATGGCGCCAAGCGTTCGAGCGCCAAAGCAGCTTCCTGGTTGTCGGCTTTAGCTTTCACCGCGCCCCGGTACGCCGCAATCGCGTCGTTCTTGCGCCCTGCTTTCTCAAGCAGCTTACCCAACTGAAAAAATGCCTCACTGTAGGTCGGATCGACCTTGGTGGCCTCGGCAAACGCGCGCATCGCAGCGTCGTTTTGGCCCGCCTTGTAGTAACCAAAACCCGCGTAATAATAAGCCTTTGCAAGCCGCGGGTCGCTGGACACCGCTTGCTCGTAGTGGCGAATGGCGGCCTTGGTGTCACCCGAGTTGTACAACGCTAACCCCAAGTACATGTGCGCTTCGGCATGGTTCTGATCGGCAGTCAGCGCTGCGCGATAGGCGGCCAACTCGGCGTCCTTCTTACCTTGGGCAAAGTAAACTTGGCCCAACGACACCTGCGCGTCGGCGTACGACGCACGCAACTCCAGGGCCTTCTTGAGGTTGGTTTCGGCCTCGGTGAGCTTCCCGCGTCGCAAGTTAAGCTTCCCCAAACCTGCCCAAGCCTCCGGAGCCTCGGGCGCCAGCTCCACGGCCAGCTCAAACTCGCGCACGGCTCGCGCCGAATTGCCCCACGCCAAGAGCGCCTCGCCTAAATGCACCCGCGTCATCGCTGCCTTGCTGTCCAAATCAAGGCTGCTTTCATACGACTCAATGGCGCGCTGCCAATCACGTCGGCCCGCATAGGCCTGCCCCAACAAGTGATGCCCTTCGGGGTCGCGCGGATCGATGCTTGTGGCCTTTTCGAACGCTTCCACCGCGTCGGCAAACTGCCCGGCCTTCATGTGGGTAAGGCCCAAGCGCCGAAAGGTCACGGCATCTTCGGGTTGCTCAGCGAGGGCCTTTTTAAATGAGCCGATGGCCTTCTCGACGTTGCCGCGCTGATAGTAGATCTCGCCCATCTGCACCTGTGCTTCGCGGTGATTGGGGTCAATCTTGACCAAATCTTGAAAAGCCTTCAGCGCCTGGTCCACCTGGTGGTTCTTGTAATAGACGAGCCCCAAGTTGAACAACGCATCGGTAAAGGTGGGGTTGGCCTCCACAGCCCGTTTGAACAAGTCGGCCGTCTTGGTGATCTCGCCCATCCGATCATAAACCACCCCCAAGTTGTTCAGAGCCTCAGCATGTTTCGGGTCGGCGGCGATCGCATCGTTGTAGGAGGACACCGCCTGCTGCAGGTTGCCGCGACGCTGGTAGATGACACCCAGGTTGTAGTGAGCCACGGCATCTTTCGGATCGACTTTGAGCGCCTCCCGAAATGCGGCCACCGCCTTGTCGTTCATGCCGCGCTCAGCGTACAGCTTGCCCAGGTTGATAAATGCCCGGCTGTACTTCGGATCGAGTCGCAACGTCGCCTGATACTCGGTGATCGCCTTGTCCACCTCCCCTTGATTCTCCAGCGCCATGCCTAAGTTGAAGTGCGCCGAGACAAACGATGGCCGCAAGCGGATGGCATTTTGAAAGGCCTCGGCCGCGCGGTCATAACGCTTCATTTCGAGGTAGGTGAAACCCAGGTCAAAAACAATCTCGGGTGCGTTTGGATTTTGGTCAGCCGCCGCTTTGAATGCGGCAGCGGCTCCAGTGTGATCCCCTGCCCAACGCAACGCCAACGCCAACGCATAAAAACCGTCGTCATCCTCGGGCGCAAGCTTGGTGGCCTTCTCGAACGCCTGAATAGCGTTCTTCAGCATCTCACGATTCTCGACGACGCTGTTTGGCACCGCTTTGCGAAAATAGGCGAGGCCAATCACATAATGGAACGTCGGGTTTTCAGGTTCTTTGGCAATGAGCTCGGTGTAGTTCTTGATGACCTGATCGGGGTCGTCGGTGGGCGTGTTATCTCCCAACGCGCCGGTCACAGGCTGTGCGGCCCCGGTCGAGACGGCCCCCGCCGAAGCTGGGGCCTGCGCCAACGCCGGCAGAGAAGCTGCCAACATCCAGGCAGCCGCGCCGACACTCAAAAGCTTAAGCACCAACGTCCGCATGCATCGTCTCCGTGAGACCCCTGACCAGGCCTACTCGGTGTCGCTTCCCCAGAAGGAGCCATCCTCGGCCCACAGGCTGCCAATGCCACCGCCGCTCTCCTTGGCGAGCTCATTGCGCTTGTCGAGCCAAACCTTCTTCACCGTCTCAACTTCTTGAGCCGTGGCAGCGAGCGCTTCGAATCGCGCCTTGGCCCGCTCCACCGCTTGGTCCACCTGCGCCTCAAAGTCCGCCATCTCGACGTCCTCAGAGCCGCGCACGTTGTTGGCTTTGGCGAGCTTGGCCTTGGCCAACTCGTACTTGGCCCACGCCACCAGAATCAACTCATCTTGCGCACGCAGCTTGGCGCGCAGATAGCCCAGCTGATCCTCCAGATAGTCAGTCTTCAGGCCATAGACATCGATCGCGGCTGTGGCCACCTGCTCCTTGGCCGCATCTCCTTTGGTCGCCCACCGCGTCGCATCACTGCGCGCCTCTCGACGCTCGGCGTTGGCGTCCTGGATGTCTTGCTTGATCGCTTGAATTTCGCGTTGAATCGACTCCTTCTCGTCCACCGCGATGCTGACGTCATTTTCGGCGTCGAACAAGAGGAGTTTGTTCTCGATGGTGATGTCGCGAAGCATGTCGCGATCGATCGAATAGCGCAGCGGCCCACAGGCGGCCCCGGCACCTACCCAAAGCAGCAAAACGATGCTTCGCATGCGCGCGTTCCTCATGTTCCCGGCACCGGGGTCGGCGCACCGGTCGTCTCAGCCACCAATCGGCCCACGCTCGGATGCAGATCCACTGCCGTCAGATCGAGGCTGGACAACGAGCCCAACGCTCCCGCCAGCTGCTTCGACTGCCGCTCATAGCCGTAGTCATTAAACAACGCCGCCAGATTGGCCATCGCTTGCGGCAGCTTACGTTTCGCCGCGCCGTCCAACGCGACATAGGCTGCGGCCACCTCACCGATCTGCCAAGAGGCGACGCCCAGTAGGTTTTGCAGCGTGGCATTCTTCGGATCGACCTCTATCGCCTTGGACAACACGAGCTTGGCCAGATGGTAATCGCCCACCTGCATCGAGCGCCGCGCCAGTTGCTCCAAGGCGACCAAATCCTCAGGTTTCTTGGCCAATTGCTGCTGTAGCTTCTGGAGGTCCTGTTGATACGCTTCATCTCCGGTCACGTCGGCCCGGCGCCGACGCGTCTCCCCGGCAATGGTAGGCTGCCCGCCAGTGATGCAAGCGGAAGCGTGCGAGGTGAAGATTTTGAGCTGCTCAGCCTTGCTGGCGCAGGTCTGCGCGGTTTCCTTGGCATCTGCCAGCGCCTTGTCGACGATTCCCTTGAGCTCGCCTTCGTAGGCCTTGCGGTCGGCGGCCGATAAACCATCTGGAATCGGCGCCTTTTGCAGGAAGGTGGCGAAATCAGCATACATCGTTGCGGCTTCATGCAACGCCGCGATAGCCCATTCGCCGACCCCCGTTTGCACCGTGGCCGCATAGGCCTGTTCGATGGACTGTTGCAGCTGCAGCTTCTGTTGCAACACCTCCAACCCCGAGGTCGGCGTAACCTGAATCGCCTGGAAATCGGCGTACAACAGCCGACCGTAAGTAAACAACGCGCGCGCCCGAGCCTCTTGATCGAATTCGCTCTTCGGCGCCGCTTGGGCCGCGCGGACCAGCTCCTTCTGCGCCAGTTCGCCCTTGCCGCTTTCAGCGTAGGCGATGCCCAAATAGGCGGTGGCCCCAGCCCAGCCGCGGTACTCCTGCAACGCCGTCTGCGCCACACGCGCCAGTTGCTCCCAATCGCCCACGTCGCGATAGAGCGTCATCAACCTCTGGTGCGCCTCCTCGCGGGTGCTGGGCGATTTGGAACCACGTAGCTGCCTGAGCGCCTTACCGGCTTCGTCATACTGCCCAAGCAGCATGTGAATGTCGGCCGCCTTCATCAACGTGTCCTCGGCGTCCTTGTCCTTCGGGAACCGCTTGTAGAGCTCTTCGTAGAAGAACGCGGCACGCTCGAAATCGGCGGCACGCACCGCGAAGACACCCATCGTCGTGATGACTTCGGGGATCACCTTCGACTCCGGATAGGCACCAATGATGCGACCACCAAAGTCGAAGACGCCGGCAATGTTCCCCTCTCCCTTGTACTTGACGAAGGCCGTGTAGAGGTACTGCTCGCCCTCTTGGGTTCCTTTGTGCTTCTCCCATTCGGAGAGCATTTTCTCGGAAAACTCGCCCTCCGCGGTGGACAGCACCGTAAACTCCACCTTGCGCTTGCGGGCGCGGTCGGCGATCACTGCGACTTCATTTTTGAAGCGGGCGTCGGTAATCTCTTTGTTGTCGACAAAGGTCTGCGCCAACGCCGCCAGTTCCTCGTACTTGTCGAGCTTGTGCAATGAATCGAGCGCCAAGTTGCCGGCGGTGGTCAAATCCTTGTGGGTCGGATACTCCTTCACGAACGTCGCAAACAGCTCCGAGGCCCGCTCATACTCGCCCTGTTGGTAATACATCTTGGCGATGTTGAACTTGACGTTCGGAGTCTTGTCGCTCTTGGGCCAGGTACGGACATAGTATGAGCCCAGCTGTTTCAACCCCTCGCGCGAACGTAAGAGAGCCAATTTATTCAGCAATCCCGGCCTGGTCGGGTGCTTGGCGCGATACTGCGAGTCCTCGTCCAGCGACTTGTGGAACGAGACAATGGCGTTGTAGACCATGTCGCCCCGCTCGCTGCCTTCGGGCATTTCGCGAGCAATCTCTTCGTACTGAAGCGCCGCGTCCAGGTAGTTGTTGCTCTGGTACAACGCCTCAGCTCGGTTCCCCTGGATGGCCTTGCGCTCTTTCGCATTCTGGAACAAAGACAAGTACTTACGATAGGCCTCCGCGGCCACGATGGCCGACTCTTTGTCCCCTTTTTTCTGCGCTTCAACATGCAAACGCGTGGCCAAGTCGCGGGCCCGGACTTCGAAGTCCTGTTCCAGCTGTTCCTTTTCTTCCTGTTTGAATTTCAGGTGGTTTTCAAAACGCGCCAGCGTTTTCACGATGGCGTCTACGTCTTCGGACGCATGGGCGTAGCGTTTCGGATTGGCGCGCGACATATTGCGCACCGAATCGTAGATGCGTTGCACGAACTCGATGTTCTGCTCGGCATCAGCCGACAGCCGCACAATCTCGCGGTACAAGAGCGCGGCGTTGATGTATTCCGTTTTAATGAAGTAGCGGTTGGCCAGCTTCTTCATCACGTCGACATAGAGGTTTTT
>JAKLEG010000299.1 GCA_022703175.1 Myxococcota bacterium
TGCTCTTACAGCTGCCCGCTGTGTTTGCCAAACCCACAGCGTTGCGCCCCCGCCAACCTGTCGAAGTACTGCGCCGCCCGCCCCTCTGGCATTTGGCCAGTGACTTGATCGACACGCTGACTCGCAAACCGAGTGTCTACGCAACCCCCAAAGCACCGTTCACCCTCGACATCAACGACGGCATCTACCTGGAATCGCCGAGGTTTTTGCGTGCCGATGCCCCACCAATGCCACCGAATCCCCCCACCGTCCCGACCACCGGACCGTGGAACGTATTAACCATCATCATGGAGAGCGTGGGTCGCGATTACGTTTTTGATCCGGAGCTCGCTCAGCAAGTCCCGATGCCCTACTTGAAGGAGCTCAGTGCGCACGGCCTCTTCCTTGCCGACCACTACTCCACCGCCAATACCAGCCCTCGGGCGATCTTTTCGTCGCTGAGCGGGCTGTATCCACAACCCACGCCGACCATGTTCTCAACACGGGCGGACGTGGTGGTGCCCGGGCTTGGAAATTTCTTGGGGGTCGACTACGACAAGTTTTTGGTCACCCCGGGCCACTTGCAAAGCTACTTCCCGCAAGGCTTCATGGCCCACAACGGCGTCACAGAGCTCATAGACTTTGATACCATCACGCCCACCGCTGATCGCCCAAGCTCAACCGGCGGTCGCAACGAGCTGGATGGGGTCGACACATTCTTGAACCGGCTCAACCACGCCCAAGCGCCATTTTGGGCCACCTACTACAGCTACGCACCGCACTATCATTATTACGACCATGGTCCCGAGTACCGCATCGTGGCCGACACCGCGCAGCCGTTGAATCGCTACCTGAACAACCTGAGATTGTTGGATACGCAAATCCAGCGAATTGTCGAACACCTGAAGAGCCGCGGATTGCTGGAGCGCACCGTCATCATACTGTACGGCGACCATGGCGAGGCGTTTGGCCAACACCCAGGCAACTGGACACACTCACGCCAAAGCTTCAACGAAAACTTCCGAGTCCCAGCGCTCTTGTATCAACCGGCGCTTTTCCCGCCGCAGGTGATCTCAACCCGGACCTCTCATGTCGATCTACTCCCGACCCTCCTAGACGGCCTTGGCATTGCCTACCGCGCAGGCCAATTCCAAGGAGAATCGTTGCTGCGTGGCGTGCCTCGCCGAGAATACCTGTTCTTGTATGGCAATGAAGACACCATATCGAGCGTGGACCACCAGGGCGCGAAGCTGCAAGTCCACCTGGTAAGCGATACCTGTCGTCTGTATGACCTCGTAAGCGATCCACAGGAGCGCGCGCCCCTCGCCTGTGCGCCCGACAGCGCCCAGCTCGATAGCTTACTCGCCTTCCGCGCATTCCAAAGCCGGGCCCTGCACAACTACAACGAGCACATAAAAGTTCTTGGCGGTGCCAGCAACCCATAGCCTGCGCGCTCCAAGAATTGCCCGCAAGCGCGTGCCGAGAATTGCCTACGTGTACCTACAGCGTGGTACGATGCTGGCGTGCGAACTCACCCTGCATGGATCCTCGTGGTCGTTTGGCTAACGGCAGCCTTGGCTCACGCCGACGGTGGTACCAACACCGATCTGGCGCGTGCCAAAGAGTACTACATGGGACTGCGCTTCGACGCCGTACTGAGTGCTCTCGACAAGGCGATAAAGTTCGAGAACCGATACAGCGATATGGTGGAAATCTACGAGCTGATGGGCCTCACTTACGCTGCGTTAGGCCACAACAAAAAAGCACGTGAGGCCTACGGCCGACTCCTGATGATCGATCCGGAGCACAAACTCCCCGACTATGTGGCGCCGCGCATGGGCAAGGCACTCAAGGAGGCCCGCGCGGAGCACTCCAAGTCGGGTTACATCCGCGCCTCCGATGTGGCCCCCGCGTCTGTCACACGTGGTGACCCGCTCACCGTGGAGGTTCGCCTGGAGAACGACCCGTTGGGGATGGTGGCGCGCGTCCGCGTCAGCTATCGCCAGAAGGGCCACACCGATCTACGCCAGACCGAAGTCCCCGCAGGCCCCCAGGCCCGCATCGCACTTGACGCCACAATCCTAGAGAACCAGCAAACAGGTGACGTCGAGTACTGGTGCACGCTGCTAGACCGCAATGGCAGCGAGTTGGGTTTTGTAGGTAGCACCGACGCCCCGTCACACATCAGCATCACGGCTCCGCCCGCGGCGGTGATTCTGGCTACACCCCCATCCTCCTCTCTGATGACGGCGACCACAGCGCCCACCGCAGCGCTCGACGAGCCACCGGTCTACGAACGTTGGTGGTTCTGGACCGCCACCGGTGCGGTGGTGGTGGGCATCGCGGCGGGTGTCACCTATGCGTTATGGCCCCGTGCCCCAGCCCATCGTGACGACATCAACTACGCTGACGGACCGTTAACCAAGTGAACGCCATGCCCCACCTGCTTCGCCTGTCGCTGTGCGGCCTGCTTCTTGGGGCCGCAGCCTGCAAACCAGACAGCCTCCTGGTGCTGACCCTCACCAGCGGCGCCAATGACATTGCTTACAGCGTCTACGACGACGCCAATTGTAGCGCCCCGTTCACCGGAGCCGACACGCCTCTGAAAACCGTAACCTATGACAAAGAGACCAACGCTGGCGCAGCCGGCCGTTACACCGCCGGCACAAAACTCGGATTGTACATCGACGCGTCGATGCAAAAACGCCTGGTGCGGGTTGAGTTGCAGGCCACCACCCCTCAGGGTGATCGCGTGAGTTGGTGCGTGTGCCCATCGCTCCCAAGCGCTGGCGACACGCTGGAGCTCACGGTGATTCCACAACTCGGGGTGCCCGCACAATGCGAAAAGGTCTCAGGGCCTGCCGCTGGCAACTTGGCCAACGGAGAGCTGTGTACAAGCCACGCCCAGTGCGACTCTTACCGTTGCGCCTGCAGCAGCCCCGAGTGCCTGGCCGAGGAGCGCCGGTGCGCGCCTGCGGAGAGCAATTGCCCATGCCAATACGTGACACCGGGTCAGGCTCTATGTGGGGGGGCACTAGACGCCGGCACCAACGATCCGCTGAGTTGCAATGGCAGCTGCGTCAATGGCTGGTGCGTGCTGCCGGGCACCCAAGCGTGCGGCCGTGACGAGCAATGCATCACCGGGCGCTGCGAATGTGCCGATGCGACCTGCAGCTCTGCAGTGTGCGCCGAGCTTCCCTGTGAGCCTTGTGACTACATCGGCATCGACGGCAGCTGTACGCCCCTGACGGGCACGGTCGTCAACCCGCCTCATTGCAACCCTGGGACTTGCGATGGCGGCACCTGCGTACGCGCGGGCGATCTGGACCTTGGCTCGCGTTGTACTGAAGATGCGAACTGCCGCAGCCTCCATTGCGCCTGCGTAGGCACCGCTTGCACCAGCCACATTTGTGTCCCATCAGAAGTCGTGTGTGACACCTGCCAGTCGTGGGATCCAGACAGCAACGCATGCGGTCCCTTCGTCCTCGCCGGCCGACAAGGAGAGGATTGCGAGACCGTCGGACTCGCCTGCAATTTGTTAGGCGACTGCGTCTCAGCCGACGGCGCATCGTGCGACACCGCCTTGGAATGCGCGAACAATTTCTGCGAGTGCGCCAATGCTACCTGCGGGCAGCGTGTCTGCTCCGCGATCGCTTGCCCCTGCGCGGTCAATAGCAATGGCGATCGCACGTGCGAAAGCACCGTCGCCGATGGCTACGATGACGCACTCGATCGTTGCCAAACCTTCACGTGCAACGGTCTCGGCGAATGCCACCTCGATCTGGGCGTCACCTGTGCCAACAATGAACTCTGCGAATCCGGCCACTGTGCGGACGGCGTATGTTGCACGACTGCCTGCGACGGGAACTGCGACCGCTGCGATCTTGCCGACAGCCTTGGTTCCTGCGTCCCGGACAGCAATCTGTGCACGGGGGATTGCAGCGTCTGTAACCCCGGAGGCAACTGCGAACCGGTGGTAGAGAACTGCGCGGGGGCCTGTGGCATCTGCACCGGCGAGGACACCGAATACAACTGTAACGCCGACCAAACCGCCTGCCCCGCAAGTGGTGTGTCCCTGTGCGCAACGTGCACCGAACAAGCGGGCAGTTTCGAGTGCATGTACGACGAAACCCAGGATGCCGATTGTCACCAAAGTATGGTTTGCGTGGCCCTTGGCCAATGCCTATTGGATTTCGGCGCCACCTGTACCGCGGATGGTGAGTGTGCAGCGGGCAAATGCGAATGTGCTGATACCAATTGCAACAGTCGAAAATGCGGCGTCGTTACCTGCGCCTGCCAATACAACAGCGACGGGAACGGTAGCTGTGATGGTTCGCTCAACGATGGCAGCGATGATGCCCACGATAGCTGCGGCGTCCAGACGTGCAACGGCCAAGGCGGTTGTCACCTGCAAAACGGCAGCCCGTGTACCTTATCCAATCAATGCGCGAGTGACACATGCAAAAACAACACCTGCTGTAGCTCAGCCTGCACCGGCAACTGCCAACGATGCGATGTCACGCCCGGCACCTGCACAAATGATAGCAGCCTCTGCACCGGCAACTGCGACACCTGCACCAGTGGTAACTGTGCTGCCGACAACTCACCCTCTCCCTGCACTGGCAATTGCGATGAATGCGTGGGGTCAGGCACCGCCTTCAATTGCCAAGCCCAGCAAACCAGTTGCCCCGCCTCAAGCACCACGCTGTGCACAACCTGTACGGGGTCAACCACGGCGTTCAACTGCACCTATGACGATAGCCAAGACAACGATTGTGGCGCTGGCAATGAATGCGTCGCCGCCGGCTCCTGCAAGGCATCCCATGGGTCAGCGTGCGTGCAGAACAGTGACTGCGTTTCCAATATCTGCGGCGGCCTGGGGCGGTGCTGTGACACCGCGGGTCCCTGCGGCGTCGATCTCTCCCTCGGTGACGCCTTTAGTTGTTTGGTCGCATCGTCAGGCAGCGATCGCCCAGTGTACTGCTGGGGGAGTGATTCCGTGGGTCAGCTCGGCTCGACCAGCGTCGTTGACGGTAGCTCATCGGCACGTGCCGTTCGCACGGGCACACTCACGAGCGCATCACAGCTTGAGTTAGGTATGTACCACGCCTGCCTGCGGCTTGCGGACGCGACTGTTGACTGTTGGGGCTCCAACGACAATGGCCAACTCGGCGATGGCACCATCGTGCGACGGAGCGAACCCAATCAGATCGTCGGATTCACCCTGGTGAGGCAAGTCACCGCCGGTGTCCTCCATTCTTGTGCAACAAAGACCGATGGTACTGTCTCCTGTTGGGGTTCGAACGTGGCCAACCAGCTGACAAGCGGTTGCGAGCTCTCCGAGTGCCGCTCACCACGATCCGCGAACCTCGATGGTCGCCTTTTCGAGTATCTCGGTGCAGGCAGCAACTTCACATGTGGAATCACCACCACGCATGGTGTCGCGTGTTGGGGCGACAACTTCAATGGTCAGCTGGGCAATGGCGAATCGGGAGTTGGCAAATCGAACGCGCTCCCTGTCGACGTCAAGGACTCCTCGGGAACAGGACTATTGTCAGGCGCCACGGGGCTTGCAGTCGGCGACCTTTTCGCGTGCGCGGTTAACAGCGTCGGTGTCTGGTGCTGGGGATTGAATGACGTTGGCCAGCTGGGCATGGGAGCTGCCGGTGTGCCCCAGTCACTCCCCGTCTTTGCACAAGGAATCACGGACACCGTCGACTCTATTGCGGCCGGAAAGAAACATGCATGCGTAACCCTGGCCGGAGGCGGAATTGCCTGTTGGGGGAAGAACGACCGTGGCCAGCTGGGCAATGGAGAATCAGGGGTCGCTGCGGATCATGCATCGGCGGTGCGCGTGGGCGGAGCGTTGAACACAACAAAGGTGGCCAAGGTGGCGCTCGGAGTTAGCCACAGCTGCGCACTCACCTTGACCGGCGCAGTCTATTGTTGGGGCGACGGAGCCAACGGAAGGCTGGGCAACAACGCGACCAGTATGCAAACAACGCCCGTGCCAATTACCTGGCCGTAGGCCACCGGGCCCGCACCCATCGCGAACCTCACGGGCAACTAAGCACCGTTAAAAAACGTCTGGGCCATCGTTGTCGCTGTCGTTGTCGTCATGGTGTGCACGACGATAGACGAGGCGGTTGTTGTTGCAACCGTGGCTTGTGAGCGGCACGGTTTCTACTGCGGTCGTATCTCCAATCAACAGCTCGATCGTTGCGCCATCTGCAGAGTTCAACGAGGTCAGGTTTAGCTTGTTGGCGTCAAAGGCAAAGCGCCCGTGCTCGAAATTCAGTCGGATCATATGGCCGCGATTCATAAAAACGTACTGATCGCGCCACAAGTGCCGGAAAGCCCCAAAGTCAGCGGCCGCAACCAGGATGCCGTCCACAAACAAGGCTACCGTGTCATCAGCGGCTGGCAGAGGAGCCTCGAACTCACCGCGTACGGTGACCGCACCGGTGGTCTTCTTCTTGTTGGTAAATTGGATCACCGCCGAGGCGACCGTCATCGTAACCGGATTGCTCTCGGCGACGGAGATCACGGCCGAGGCCGACGCGGTGGCGCGGCCATCACTCACCGTCAGCCAGGCGTAATAGGTCCCTGCGGCTTGATAAAGGTGGGAGGCGTCCTTCACGGTGCTGGTGTTGTCGGTGCTCGCGGAATCACCGAAATCCCACGCATAAGTCAGGGGATCGTTGTCTCCATCGGTCACCGTGGCGCTAAACTGAACCTCAAGCGGCGCCGCACCTGATGTGGGTGTCGCCACCACTGACACGGTGGGAGCTTGATTGGCGCGGGTCACATAGACAGAGACAACGTCAAAATCGGTCATCCCCAATTCGTCGGTGACCTCCAGAGTCACGGCGAACGTCCCAGGGATTGCGTACACGTGCGTAAGGCTTGCCTCGTACGACCCGTCTGAGCCATCGCCAAAGGTCCAGTAGTAACTAAGCGGTCGCCCCTCGGGATCCGTGCTTGCGGTGCCGTCGAAGAACACAGACAACGGCGTTACACCCTCGGTTGGCGTAGCGCCCGCCACCGCGACCGGAGGTTGATTGGTGGCAACGAAAACCGTCAGCGTGTCAGGGGCGCTCCACAGGCCACCATCATACACAGCAAAGGCCAATCGGTAAGTTCCGGCCGTGTTGCCCACAAACACAGCCCCAGGATTCTCCGCCGAGAGGAGGTTGTAGTCAGCACCATCGGGTGCAGCCTCGACCGTCCACAACACTGCGACGATCGCATCGCCGTCCGGATCCGAGCCGCTGCCGCTCAATGAGATCGCTGAGCCGGTGTACGCGAAGCGATCCGCGCCCGCATCTGCGACCGGCGGCTGGTTCTGCGCAA
>JAKLEG010000003.1 GCA_022703175.1 Myxococcota bacterium
CCGGCCACCGCCAACTCTCCCAAGCCCCGCAGATCGAACAGCGCGCCTGGCTTGAACACCGCCAACATCGCAATGCCACACAGGCCCACAACAAGTCCCGCCACTCCCAGCGGCCCCACCCGCTCGCCCGGCAACAGCGCCCGACTGAACACGGTGGTAAGGCTCGGGTTCAACGCCACGATCACCGCGGCGACCGCCTCGTAGGTGTGCTGTTGCCCCCAATACAAAAGCGCGTGGTAGCCGACGATGTTCAGCGCCGCCGTGACACTCACCGCGAGCCACTGCTTACGGCCCCGTGGCAACAGTTGCGTCCGTGACACCGTATAGGCCGCCCCAAGTAACAACGGCCCGGCAATATCAAAGCGCAGTGCCGCAAAGAACACGGGGCTGAAACTAGCAAGCCCCTGGTGGATAAAAACGAAGGCGGTGCCCCAGATGAGACTCAGGCCGGCCAATAGCAGCAGGTTTAGAGGCGCCACTTGCGTCGTGGCTGCTGCTGGCTGGGTGATGCTCGACATGGGCGGGTTATTAACAGAATGCCGTGAGGAAGGCAGGCCGCGACGAGGTTTTTGAGGCCACGGAAAAGCGTCGACGGCTGGTGGTTCGGAGGGGGGGGACTCCCAGGGTCATTGGAGCCTCGCAGCTGCGCCAACACCTGGGGATCCATTGACTCGCTGGGTTGGCGCCCGAAAGGCTCAAGAAGCTGCCCGGATTCCGAGTGCCAAACAAGAGGGTTTTAGATACCGAATCGCGGGCTACGCTTTGCCCCAGCGAATCACATTGGCCGCCCAGGCGTAGCCAATGCCGGCGGCGATCATGCAAACCACCGTACCCGCCTTAATACGCCCGGCTTCAAGCCCCAAGTGCAAGGACAACACTTGGTCGATTTGGCCGATGTGACCGTAGTCGCGCAGATAGGTGGTTTGGTCTTCACGCAAACCCAGCTCCTGCAAGAGGATCTTGTGCATCGACGGCTTGAAGTGCAGCACCGCCAAATAGCCAATGTCTTTGCGGGTAAGCTTGGCCTTCTCAAGCGCCCGGTCGATGCAGTGATACCAGTTGGGCATCGAGACTTCGTTCAGCCGGTTTTTCATGTGCTCGCCGTCCATCAGGTCGAGCGATTGATAGGCGCGCGCCAAGTTGTCGGCGGTGATCGGCTCGGCAGTGCCACCAATGCGACAGCCCGCATCCCGCGCCATGCTGCCATCGGTGACCAAGTGGGAACCCAACAGCAAGTTAGCTTTGGCGTTGCGCTCCAAAATCATCGCACAACCGCCGGCGCCCAAGTTGTACATCATCGACATCGCCGGATTGGTGTAGTCCACGAAGTCGCCGTTTCTGTAACCACCCACGATCATGACCGAGTTCACCTCGGGGTCGGCAATGATCATGTCTTTGGCCATCTTCATCGCGGCCACCTGCGAACAACAGCGCTGCTGCACGTCGATAGCCCAAGCGTTTTTGGCGCCAATCTGCTCCTGGATGTAGATGCCAGAGGTGGTTAGAGGGTACTCTTTCCATTCTTCGCCTATGCACAAAATTACGTCGATTTTGGCAGGATCATAGGCGAACCGTTTGAGGCAATCGAGACCCGCTTTGACCCCCATCTCCTGGGTGCCGTCGCCGACACCTGGAATCGGTTTCTTGTCAAAACCGAGCTTGTCTTTGATGGCCGCCTCGGTCCACTTGCCAGCCGTCGCCAACGCCACCTGGGCCGCGGTCATTTCAGTTTTCGGAAAGTACAGGCCGTAGGCCACGATGCCAATGTTCTCAACTGCGTTCACGTGGGTCACTCCTTGGGGGGCGAAAAGAAACCCCGAAAGCTCGCGTACTCTACCGCGAATTACCCGAAAATACACAACAAATAACCATTTGTGCAGATGCAAAGAAAAGCTCCCGAACGGGCGTTTTGGGGTTGTCAGAAGGGGGGAAGCGGGAGTAGTTGGCTGCACATAAAAAGGAGTCCCCCATGAGCATTCATGCCCAACTGGTCGCCACTGGCCGCTACGTGCCGACGCAACTCGTGTCCAACGACGATATGCGCAAGCGCTTCGACGCGCGGGTCCCTGAGTTCGTCAACAAGATGGAAAAGTCGAGCGGTATCATGCAGCGCTTCCATGCGCCCGCCGAATTTGCCACCTCTGATCTCGCATTGCGCGCTGCACAAAATGCCCTCGAAAAAGCGTCCATGCGCCCCGAAGATTTGGACTTGATCGTGCTGGGGACCGACTCCCCCGACTACATCACCCCGGCCACCTCGGTGGTCCTGCAGTACAAATTGGGCGCCAAGAATGCCGGCACGTTCGACGTCGGTTGCGCCTGCGCCTCGTTCCCCACTGGCCTCGCGGCTGCCTCGGGCATCATGAGCACCAACCCCGCGATCAAAAAGGTGTTGGTGGTGGGCGTTTACATGATGCAACGCTTGGCCGACCCCAACGATCCGGCCACCTTCTTCTACGGCGATGGCGCGGGTGCGGCCATCCTGGTGGCAGGTGACAAGCCCGGCTTCGTCGGAGCCGCCATGCAAGCCGACGGCACTTACTACAAGGCCTGGGGCATCTATTCGAGCGGCACGGCCGAGCCGCCCAACGCCGACGCGCTGGCCAAAGGCCGGACCTTCGTGAAAATGGTCGACCGCTACCCGCCCGAAATCAACAACGAAGGCTGGCCGCGCGTGGTGCGCAAGCTCGCCGCTGGGCACAACTTTGCGGTGGCCGACATCGACTTCTTGATCTTCACCCAAGTGCGCAAGCCCACCATCGAGCTCGTGATGCAAACCTTGGAGCTGCCGATGGAACGCACCCATATGATCATGGACAAGTGGGGCTACACCGGCTCCGCTTGCATCCCGATGGCCTTGGACGACGCGTTGGAGCAAAAGCTCATCAAGCCCGGCAATCTCGTGGTGCTGGTGGGCTCCGGTGTCGGCTACAACCAGGCCGCCGCCGCCATCCGAATCTAAGCCAACACCCAAACACCCGCGGCGCGCTCGCCGCTCTGCTTCCCCCTTGACCCACAATCCAGCCTCGCAGACTCTGCCGGCACTGAGGTGTGGGGATGAACAGCTTTACAACGTTCTGGAATGCGCTGCCGCCTGTGGCCCAGGGGTTCTTCACCGGCGCAGTGTTCTTCTCCGTGCTGTTTGGCTGGCAGCTTTTAGCCTCGGTGTTGGGGTTGGGCGGCGACGAAGGCCACGGACACGCCGACGTCGGGCATGACGCGACCTCTGGCGATGGTCACCACGGCCACGATGGCACAGCGGCCTTCAAGCTGCTGACGCTGCGCTCGATGCTGGCCTTTGCCACCCTCTTCACCTGGGCGGGCGGCCTTTATCAGAGCACCGGCACCTCCGTCGGGTTGTCGGTTTTTTATGCGAGTCTCTGGGGTTTTTTGGCGCTGATTGTGGTGTCGATGCTTGTGCACTTGGTGCCCCGACTCACGCAAAGCAGCAACATGGACCTGCGCTCGGCGTTGGACTGCGAAGGCAACGTCTACCTGGATATCCCGGAAAACGGCCAAGGCGAAGTGCGCGTGTTGGTGAGTGGTGCCCAGACGCACGTGAAGGCGCTCGGGCGCGATGGTGTTGCGATCAAGGCCGGCACCCCTGTGCGGGTGCATCGCATCGTGGACGAGAACGTGATCGAAGTAGAACCGATTCATCCCGCATAACTTACGAAGGAGCTTGCCATGTTAAATGCTGCGTCGTTCACCGCGCAACTGCTGCTTGCGCAAACGTTGGTGTTACCCGTTGGCATGCCCCCGGTGCCGCTTATCCTGAGCGGTATTGTTGGCGTCATCGGTTTCATGTTGCTCGTGTCGTTGTTGCGCCGCTATCGCCGCTGCCCGTCCAATAAGATCTTGGTCATCTACGGCAAAACCAACTCCGGCGCCTCCAAGTGCATCCATGGCGGTGCGGCGCTCGTCTGGCCGCTCATCCAGGACTACGCCTACCTCGATTTGGAGCCGTTCGTAATTCCGATCGATCTGTCGAGCGCGCTGTCGCAAGAAAACATCCGCGTCACCGTACCCACCTCAGTGACCGCTGCGATTTCGAACAAACCCGGCATTATGCAGAACGCCGCGGTGCGCTTGCTGGGGTTGTCGTCGCAGCAGATCAAAACCCAAGCGCAGGACATCATCATCGGCCAGATGCGCGCCGTCATCGCGACGATGAAAATCGAAGACATCAACCGCGATCGCCAAAGTTTCATGGCCAAGGTAAATGAGGCCGTAGCGGTGGAGTTGGAAAAGATTGGCCTGGCCGTCATCAACGTGAACATCCGCGATATTGAAGACGAATCTGGTTACATCAAGGCCATTGGGCGCAAGGCCGCGGCCGAGGCCATTTTCCAAGCCAACGTTGACGTGGCCGAACAAGAAAAGCGCGGACAGATGGGTGTGGCTGAGCGCCAACGCGACCAACGCATCTCGGTGGCTGCCGCCATGGCCGACGCGCAAATTGGTGAGGCCGAGGCAGAGAAAAAACGCCGCACCTCGAGGGCCGCCGCCGCCGCTGATGCCGAAATTGGCGAAGCGCTGGCCGCCAAGAGCAAGCGCCAAGAAACCGCCAAATTGGATGCCGACGCCGTCTCCACCGAGTCCAACGCCAATGCCCAAAAGGCGAGCTACTGGGCCACGCAGCGCGTCGCCGAAGAAGAAGCCCGACGCAAAGCCGAATCGGCCGCCAAAGAGGCCGACGGTAATATTCGCGCCGCCCAAGAGTTGTCACAAAAGAAGGCCGAAGAGGCCCGCGCCCAACGCGAAGGCGCCCGCCTAAACGCCGAAGTGGTCGTCCCGGCCGAGGCCGACAAGCGCCGCATGGTGATCGCGGCCGAAGCCGAGCGCGACCAGGCCATCTTGCACGCGCAAGGCCAAGCGGAGGCGACCCTGGCCAATGCCACGGCCCAAGCCAAAGGCACGCAGGCGCTGTTGGACGGCAAGGCAGAAGGCTACCGCAACTTGGTGCAGGCGGCCGGAGACGCTAACTTGGCCACGGCCTTGCTGTTGGTCGAAAAGCTTGTGGATGTAGCCGGCATTCAAGCCAAGGCCATTGAGAACTTGCCGATCGAGAAGGTGATTGTCTGGGACGGAGGCGGCGATCAGGGTGGGTTGAATGGCCTGGGAAAACGGCTGATGGGGACGCTGCCGCCGATGCATGATCTGGCCAAACAAGTAGGCTTGGAGCTGCCCGAGTTCCTAGGTCGCGTGAATGCACCGCTGGCAGGCGATAACGCCAAACCGAACGCAACGAAGAAAGCCTAACGGATCGCTCGGAGCCATCGCCCGATCGGCAATGACGCCCTACTTCGCCCCACGCCGGTAATCACGCACCGCTCGCAAAACAGCCCGGGTCGCGGCTCCAGAGCCTACGACAAGCCCGAACCAAAACAGCCAGGGCGCAGTATCAAACCGAGAATCGAGATAGCGCCCCCCTAACGAGCCCATAGCCACTGCGGCAGCCATCTCGATGCCCAAGGCAGAGTAGCGTCCCGCGAGGCGCCACATACGGTCGCGATCGTCAGACATCGGTCAGGTCACGAAAAGTGCATTAAGTGCACAGCATGCAGGGCGCTTCCCCCCAAAGGAGGGAAGCAACCCGTGCCACCGTAATATAGGAAGGAGCAACGCGCCGCGTGACTAGCGCTTGCGACGCAACAACAGGCCGACGCCAACGACCAAGAGCGCACCCCACTCACCACCGTGGGTCGCCTGGCAACCATCACTGGCGGCAAGCACAGTCCGTGGCTTGCGCGGACGCCCCACCTCGGGAACCATCTCACGCCGCGTAATCACAAAGTTCACCGTAGCGGTGGTGGTCACCGTGCGAGCCCCTGTCACCGTCGCAATCAGGTTCGCGTGCACCGTGGTCCCCACGAGCGCATCCACGGGTGCCGTGTAAGAAACACTGTCGCCAACCAGCGTCACACCATCGGGCGTGGGCACGGCCAAAGCGGCCGTACCAGTATCCACGGCAAAGCTGATGCTCGCAGTGCCGCCCGGAGCGACTTCAAGGGTGGCGCCGTCTGCGAACGTGAAGACCGGTGCCGCCGTGTCGACATAGCGCAACACACGGGTGTTCCCGGCATCTGCCACCAGCAGCGTCTGACCATTGCGAGACACACTCAATCCGCGGGGCGCAGAGACAGTACCAGCGTTGATGCCGTTCAATGAGTTGTTAGCGTCAGTGGCGTTGTAGTTGACCTGGCCCAACACCAAGTCAGCACCCGCTAGTTGAACCGTGGGGTCCTTTTCCTTCGGGTTATGGAACACCAAAATACGGGAGTCATCGACATCGCTCACCCACAAGGTGCCGGCGTTGTCCACCGCGATGCCACCGATGTTTGCGAAACCATACCGGGTGGCGCTCACCGCATCGGCCCACTTATCGGTGGCCGTAAAGTCGGGTTGACCCACAACACCATCGGCGGTGGTTGCCGAGATCAAATCGGAGGCTTCCGGTTGCTCGAACCACAAGACACGATTGTTGCCGGCGTCGGCGACCCAAAGCGTGCCGTCACTGTCCAAGGCCAAACCCACGACGCGAGACAAGGTGTCGGCGCGCGCGATCCCCATGCCACGGTTGGGTGAGTTATCGATATCGTCGACCACCGGGTTGTCGGAGACCGACATCGGCTGGCCGAAGACGCGGGTTGGCTTGACGCGCGGCGTGGCCACATCCCACACCAGGATACGATTACCGGACGCCACGTAGAGCCGATTGGTGCTAACGACAATGGCATCCAAGTTGCCGTACAGGCCCGCAGAAGTACCATTGGCCAGCGCGCCGTAGATGCGCGTTGCCACCGGACGGTTGGCGGCGATCGTGCCTTCAAACGCCAGAATCCGCGTGTTGCCGTTATCTGTGACAAACAGCGCCCCGGTGGGCGAATAGGCGGCGGCGCGGGGACTGCTCAGGCTGCCCGGCCCAAGCACCGGCGGCATCACGCCCAGCTCCCAGTAATCCACAGCGCTGGACTGGCCGACGATGAAGCTCGGATCTCCGCCCGTAACAAGGGACGCCAAATTGTCGAACAGCAACACCCGATGCGCATTGCCATCCACCACCGCGCCGCGCGAGCCGTCGTCGTTCACCGCGACACCTGTCGGAGCGGCGAAACTGCCTGGTTCGAGGCGATTGGCGTAGGCATGCATCATGTCGGGTTGACCAATGACCGTGGTGGCCAGCTTTGCCGAGCTATTGAAGCGCAGCACACGGTGATTGCCGCTGTCTACGAGCCAGAAGAACTTGTCGTCGTTGTCGAAGTCGATGTACGTCGGCGTATCCAACCCCTGTTCCGAGACGATGCCGGGGTTGGTTGGGTGATAATTCGGAATCGGCGACGTGCTAACGGACTCTTGGCCAAAAACGTAGGGCGTAGGCGACGTTGTCGCTGGCGTCCGATTGGGCGTAGCGGCCGAATTGGCAATCGTAGCGTTGGCGTGCGCCTCGGTCCCTTCCCAACGGAACACCCGGTGGGATAAGGCGTCGACGATCAACAGCTGGCCCGCATCGTTGCCAACCATGCTGGTGATGCCCGCAAAGTCGTTGTAGGCCTTGTACGGCACTGGCGGACCATTGGCGATCGGCTCGCGGGCCGGAAGCCCCGTGTTGGCGTCCACCGAGTAGACGAACACGGCGCTGCAGCCGGTGGTGACACCGTCGTCGCAGGTCACATCGCTGCTGCCGCTGGTGCACGAGACAAACAAAATGCTGCCGATCCGGGCGACATCGGTGATGTAGTCGCCGCAACCAGGGCTCACGGTCGATTGGGCATACGGTTCGCGCATCCCCTGATCATAAAAAACCACCGAGGACGCACCCACGACGGCGATCTTCTTGCCCGGCAGCGCACGCACCGAAACGATGTCGTCTGGCAGGCCCAAGAGATCGTAGTCAGCCGTACGGTCGTTGCTGGCCGCCGCCGGATCTTCGAACACCAACACGTGCGTGCCGTCGTGCACGTAGACCCGTTGCTCGGCATCCACCGCGACACCTACCGGCGCGATCTGCTCCCGCGTGGGGATGTTGCGATGATCGGTGGTGAACAGATCCTCTTGCAGCAACACGATATCAGCCGACGCGCCCATCGCCGAGGCCGAGATCGCCCCGGTGTCGCGCCAACCAAGCACGCGCCGATTACCGGTGTCGGCCACCCACAAAGTGGTTGCACCACTTGCGACAGCGACACTGCCGAGCGCGCCAAAACCGCCGCCATCGGTGCGCGTGGTCCCGCGACCGCGCTCACTGGCTTGGCCGATGATGGCATCGGCCGCCGCCCCATTACTAAGAGCACTTTGCTTGGCCGATTGTGGTAACAGCGCGGCGCCTTCTTGGCCGCACGCCACAAGCCACGGCAGCACAGACAATGCGAAAAGTTGGTGACGCATTGGGATTACTCCTTTTCCATGTTGACGAACGGGCTTGTGCACTGCGGATCCCGCGTCGGATAGGCCGGGTTGGGAGCGCCAGTAGGCAAGAACTCGGCCTGGAAGTCGATAAAGCCATCGCCATCGTTATCCACGCCGTCATTGCACTGCGCAGGTTTACTCTCGTCGCGGCGGCGCATACCGTCAATCGCGCTGGGCTCACCCGTCGTACAGGCACGATCGGGGAGCATGTCTCCCGCATCGGTGAAGACGCCGTTCTTGTTGAGGTCGATACCGGCCCAATCGGCGGTACCATCGCCGTCGTTATCAACACCGTCGGCGCATTGCGGCTTCACGCTTTCGTCGTAACCCGCGGCCGACAAGCAACCTGGATCTGGCGGCATTTCGCCGGGCTGGTCGAACAGGCCGTCGAAGTTCAGATCGATGCCGGCGTAGTCAGCGCGACCGTCGCCATCGTTATCGGCGCCATCGTTGCATACCGGATCCAGTCGCTCCCACACATAACCTGCGCCACACGCGGGATCGGCGGCGGACACACCCGTCACACCACTGTCAATCTTGCCGTCGCCATCGTTATCGACACCATCAGCGCAGTCGCCAGTGCTCGTGCCCTCGCTGCCTTCGGTGTCATCGGTGTAGCTCGAACAGCCCGGATCCAACGGATAGTCGATGAAACCATCGCCGTCGTTATCGAGGTTGTCGGCACAAGCGCTGTTGCTGTTTTCGCTACCTTCGAAATAGAGGCAATCCGGATCCTCCGGGTAGTCGATCAGACCGTCATTGTCGTTGTCGAGGCCATCGGCGCAGGTGGACGATTCGTTGCCGTCTTCGGATGAAGAGCAACCCAAGTCGCCGGGGAAGTCGACCGTGCCGTCTTGATCGTTGTCCAGGCCATCGCTGCAGGCTGGTTGCGACTCACTGCTGTCCCACACGCTGGCGCAACCGAGGTCGTCGGGATAATCAATGCGGCCATCGCCGTCGTTGTCACGCCCGTCCGAGCAGGCGGGGTTCGCTTCATCGTCGTCGAAACGGCTCACACAGCCCGGATCGGCTGGGTAGTCGGCCACGCCATCGAAGTCGTTGTCGACGCCATCATTACAGGCATAGGCCCACTCGCGGTCTTGCAGCGCTGACGAGCAGTCGGTGTCTTCCGGGAAGTCCACTTTGCCGTCGCCATCGTTGTCGATCTTGTCCCAACATTGCGGGTTGTTCTCGGTGTTGTCGCGGCGTGAGCTGCAACCGACATCGGCTGGGTAGTCCACCGCGCCATCGCCGTCGTTGTCCCGACCATCGCTGCAGGCGGGGTCGTTGGACTCGCTTGGGTTCGAGCGCACCCAGTTGCCAGCGTTGTCCTGACACGCCGGATCTTGGGCGTCGGCCAAGCCATCACCATCGTTGTCCTTACCATCGGAGCACTCGGGGTTGGCCTCATCGTTGTCGAGCGTGCCCGGCGAATAATTGCCGTTTTGATCTTGGCAACCCGGGTCGGCGGCATCCGTTAGGCCATCACCATCGTTATCTTTGTGGTCAGCACACGCTGGGTCATCGCCTTCTTTGACGCCTTGGTAATTCACCTGGCAGGCAGGATTGGTGGGCGCAAGCCCCGCCGAGGCTTGGCCGCAGTTACCATACATGGCGTAGTAACGATCGTTCCACGAGGCACACGCCGGGTCGTTGGCATCCAATAAGCCATCGCCATCGTTGTCGATACCGTCTGTGCACTCGTCGCGTAAGCCGTCACAGGCTGCGAGGGCGGTGATGCCGAGAGACAAAAATCCAATAAAAATGAGCCTTTTCATCATCATGTTGGCCCTCGATTAAAGGTAGATGTGGAAGCCCAACGTCCCGGTGCCGGTAACGTTGAGGCCGGCGCTGGTGGCGCCAATGACAAAGGCCGAGCCGGCGTTGTAGGTGTAGCTTGCCGTAAGGCCATAGCCTCCCATCAGGCTGATGTTCGGGAACCCGAACGCGCCCAGGAACAACTCGGCGCCCAAGAAACCGGTTCCCGACAGGTCGTGACGGGCCGGCACCGAGTCCTCACCGAAAGAATCTAAAAATCGGTAGGCCAGCCCCAAACGCGCAAACACCACCGAGTAATGGTAGTGGCCCAGCGCCATCACGTAGCCCAACTCCAGGCCGTAACGCTGCGCTTCCAGGTTGCCCGAGGACAACGCGAAATCGGCGTTAAGATCCAACGCGGTATCGCGGTCCATCCAATAGCGGACGCCCAACGGCGCCGTATTGGTAAAATAGCCCAGGCCATAGTGCCCAACCACACCATCAATCGGGCTTAACGCCTTGGCGCCACCCTCGGCCGCCTCGCCTGCTTTGGCGGAGTCGGTCGATGATTGGGCGTACGCGGGGCTTGCGAGTGTGCTTGCCAGCACCAGGAAACACCAGGTCGCTCTTCTCAACATGTCAATGTTGTCCTTTCAGACTGCTTACATCAATCAAGTTCACCACAGTCGATGGCCGTGACCTTCTCGACTTGGCAACAACTCGGGCGGGCGGCTTTGCCGTCCTTCTTCTCTTGCTCCAGAAGAATTTCTTCCATCGCGCAGGGATACTCGGGGAAGGCTTTGGGCTTCTTCACGCCGACAATCACCTTGAGCGTACGGCCTGAGCCCGTGGGGGAGTCCTCCCAGCCGCCAGGAATCGCGATCTTGCGCACGACGTGGCCCTTGAACTCCTTGGTGTACAACTGCCGCACCAGCTTCTTGAGCGGCGCCGGCCCCGCAAGCTCCGGAAAATGCACCGCCGCCAACTCGGCGTTCTGGCTGTCGGTGCAGATCTTTTCGAAGTAGGCGAGCTTGAAGCGGCCCACCGTAGCGAGCTTGATGTTGTATTCAAGCGCATCTTCGGCCGTCTCGCGCAGACTCTGAAAGGCGGCGCGACATTGCGGCAAATCAACGTCGCTGAACACGGTGGCTTCAGCGGTGGGTGCCGCCTTGGCAAACGCCCGACGCAAAGCACGAATCGCCGCAGCCCCGCGCTGCAACGTCTCAACTCGATCCATCGCCTGTTCCATCGGAATGCGCCACGGCTCGACGGACGCCTTCAACGCGTCGTCGGTGGTCATCTTCTCGTACAATGACATCAAGGGCGCCGAGTCATCGAAATCATCCAAGTAGATGCGCTCGGCCGCGCGCGTCGCCTGGCCGTAGAAATCCTTCTCGGCGGTGGTGGCCTTGGCTGGCAGCGCTGGAACCTCGATCCGCAACGACGCCAAGGTCTCTTTGGGAGGCTCCAACTTAACCGGCTCCGTCTTGGGCTTGGGCTCAGGCTCCGGTTTGGTGACCCTGGTCGGCTCCGTCTTGGGTTCGGCCACAGACTCAACCTTGGGCTCAGGTTTCGGTTCGGGCTTGGGCTCGGCCTTGACCACTGGCGCAGGCTTGGTGGAAGGCGTTCCAGCCGGACGCGACGTTGAGGTCGCGGCTTGCTTCGCGTCAGCCTGCTGCCAAACCAAGGTCACGGGCGGAAAGCCAGCGGCCTGACCGGGCGCAGGCGGCGGCGCCGGCGCGGCAACATTCGAGGGCAGTTGGATGATGGAGCGCAAGTCACCTTGTTGGGTAGCGCACGCCCAGAGTGCCCCCCCAAGACCGACGCTCAACGCAAATGTTTGGAGTCCCCGCCTAGCCACGTCCGGCAATCTGCTACATCTATGGACCGCTGACAAGGCTTGCCCCCACAACAACTGCGTTACATGCCACGACGATCATGACACCGACGGAAGGTCAGCTTGGACACTCCATGCCAAACACGATTGCTACTTCTCGCCCGATTTGGCCGGCAACAGGCGCATCAACACGAGCGTGCTCACCCAGAACAACGACATGAAGACGAAGATCGCGAGCATTGACCAGGCGGAGATTTCGAGCGCGCGCCGGAGCACCACCCCGGTGTCCTGGCCCGTAGGCAACGCCGACTGCGCTTGGGCCGGAACTGCTGCCAGAACCACGCCAAATGTAAGCCACAGTTTCATCAGAGTTGACATCACGTTGACTCCCGACGTGCGCGCTACGACACCAAAGCCAAAATCAAGCCGCCCGCCACCACCGAGGCGATCTGCCCCCCGACGTTGGCACTCACCGCGTGCATCAGCAGGTGGTTCTGCTTGTCTTCTTCGAGCCCAAGCTTGTAAACCACCCGCGCCGCCATCGGGAACGCCGAGATGCCGCATGCCCCAATCATTGGGTTGATTTTGTGTTTTAGGAACAAATTCAGGAGCTTAGCAAACAAGACGCCGCCCACCGTATCAAAAATAAAGGCCACAAGCCCCATGCCTATAATGAGCAGGGTCGAAGACGTCAGGAAACGCTCGGCCACCATCGTCGAGCCAATGGTGATACCCAAAAGCAATGTCACGATGTTGGCCAACTCGTTTTGCGCCCCCTTGGACAAGCGCTCGACCACGCCGGCCTCGCGCAGCAAATTGCCAAACATCAACATGCCGATGAGCGCCGCGGCCGACGGCACAAACAGGCTGGTGACGAGGGTGACCACCAACGGGAAGGCGATGCGCGTCGCCCGAGATACCGGTTGATACTTGTGGTCCATCCGAATGCGGCGTTCGTGTTTCGTGGTGAGCAACTTGATGACCGGTCGCTGAATGATGGGCACAAGAGCCATGTACGAGTAGGCCGCAACCGAAATCGCTCCCAGCAACTCCGGAGCAAAACGTGTGGAGACTACAATGGAGGTCGGCCCGTCGGCGGCGCCGATGATGCCAATCGATGCGGCTTGTTTGAGTGAGAAACCCGCCAACGCCGCAAAGCACATCGTCGCAAAAATGCCGAACTGCGCGGCGGCCCCAAACAACAACATCTTGGGGTTTTGCAACAGCGGCGCAAAATCGATCATCGCACCGATGGCCACAAAAATGAGCAACGGAAACAGCTCGGTGATAATGCCGGCGCGGAACAGAATCGACAAAACCCCGTGCCCCGAGGCCTGATCGATCGCGGCCGAAAACGGGATGTTGACCAAAATGGCGCCAAAGCCAATCGGCAACAACAGCGTCGGCTCATACTCCTTGGCGATCGCCAAGTAGATAAGAATGAGGCCCACAAGCACCATCACGCCGTGCTGCCAGGTGAAACCAGAGATGCCGACAAACAGTTCGGAGAGCGAGGCCACGACGGGGCTCCTTGATAAAACCAGGTCGAGCCGTTAGGCTCGCGCGGACTTTACCGGCAGGCCGTGCAAGCTGCAAGCACACCCCCCAAACCTGCAGGCGTAAAGTCATACCGACATCGTCGACATCGGTCGCGATGCGTGAAGGAGTTCCAGCATGCCTGAGGCCAAGGCGGATGCCCCCAAAACCGCCCTCGACGAATTGCGGCGCCGCAAGAAGGCCGCTCGCTTAGGCGGTGGTGAAGCGCGACTACAAAAGCATCGCGCCCAGGGCAAGCTCACCGCGCGCGAACGGGTCGACTTGCTGCTCGACCGCGATAGCTTCCAAGAGCAACATCTGTTTGCTCGGCATCGCTGCACCTTCTTCGATATGGCCGACAAGGAGTTGGCAGCCGACGGTGTCATCACGGGTACCGGCACCATCGATGGGCGAGTGGTCCAGGTGGCCAGCCAGGATTTCACGGTGGCGGGCGGCGCGGCGGGCGAGACCCACTGCAACAAAATCGTCGAAATGATGAAAGCCTCGATGAAGACTGGGAATCCGTTTGTCTTCATCAACGACTCAGGGGGCGCACGTGTCCAAGAGGGCGTCGATTCATTGTCGGGCTACGGTCGGGTGTTTCATGCCAACGTGATGCTGTCGGGCGTGGTGCCGCAGATCGCGGTGATTTGTGGGCCGTGCGCCGGCGGCGCCGCCTACAGTCCGGCGCTGACTGACTTCATCATTCAAACCAAACAAGCGCTGATGTTCATCACCGGGCCGCAGGTCATCAAAGAGGTCACGGGCGAAGAGATCAGCGCCGAGGCGTTGGGCGGGCCCGACGCACATATGCAAAAGAGCGGAGTCGTGCACTTTGTCGCCGACGACGACAGCGATGCGATGCGTATCTGCAAACGGCTGTTGAGCTTTTTGCCCGCCAACAACCGCGAAGATCCGCCGCACTTTCCGGCCGAGGACGCGATTGCGTACGACGACAGCCTGAATACCCTGATCCCTGACAACCCCCGCAAGCCGTACGACATGCTCACCGTGATTCACAGAGTCGTGGATCGCGGCGACTTTATGGAGGTGCAAGAGGGCTTCGCAAAGAACATCATCGTAGGCTTTGGCCGAGTGCTCGGGCGCACGGTGGGTGTGATTGCCAACCAGCCCAACGTCTCGGCGGGCGTTTTGGACATCGACGCCTCTGACAAAGCGGCGCGCTTCATTCGCTTCTGCAACGCCTTCAACGTACCGCTGCTGAACTTTGTAGACGTGCCTGGCTTTTTGCCCGGCATCAAACAGGAATATGGCGGCATCATTCGCCACGGCGCCAAAATGCTCTTCGCCTACTCGGCCGCGACCGTGCCAAAGGTCACTGTGGTGGTACGCAAAGCCTATGGGGGCGCCTACTTAGCGATGTGCAGCAAAGACCTAGGCGCCGATCGCGTGGTGGCCTGGCCGTCGGCGGAAATTGCGGTGATGGGAGCCGAAGGCGCGGTGAGTGTGGTGTTCCGCAAGGAAATAGAACACGCGGAAAACCGCGCGGAAAAACGTCAGGCGATGATCGACTTGTACCGGGAGACCTTCTGTTCGCCGTACGTCGCGGCCAGCCGGCTGCTCGTAGATGATGTGATTGAACCGGGAGAGACCCGCCAATACGTCGCGTTGGCTCTAGAAGCCTTGGTCACCAAGCGCGAGCTTAGGCCGCCGAAGAAACATGGCCTGATTCCACTCTAAAGGAGGCGACCAATGCTGAGCTTTTTGAAGAAACTCGTCGCCGCACCGCCTGAGGCAGCCCCGGCAGAGTCGCCTGTGGAGCCCTTTTTACTGGTGCTGTTCACCGCCGCCATAGCCGCCGCGGTGCAGCGACCGGTGCGCATCCGCCACATCACGATTCGACAAGCCTCAGTGGAACACCACCCCTGGTCCGACGGGGGTCGACAATCACTGCACCACTCGCACGGTCGCAACTAACGGAGTCGAAAGAGATCATGAAGGTTAGAATCACGTATCAAGGCACCGCCTACGAGCTCGATGTTGAAATCCTGGAGGCCCACGACCAGCCACATGTCCCCGTGGCCGCAGCAAATGCGCCGCCGCCCGCAGTTCCAGCCCCGCAAACTGCCGCCAGCCTTGCGCCCACGCCCAAGGTAAGCAAACCAACGACGGGTGACACTTTGGGTCGCACCGTGAATTCGCCCATGGCGGGGGTGGTGTTGGCCATCAAGGTGAAACCTGGCGACCAAGTGGCTGAAGGCCAAGATGTGGTCACGCTTGAAGCGATGAAGATGGAGACCTCCATCGTGTCGCCCTACAGCGGCACCGTGAAGGCGATTCTGGTGGAACCACGCCAAGGCGTGGGCTCCGACGAGCCTTTGATTCAGTTCGAGTAACCACATCTCCGCCGGCCCTGGCGCTGCCAGGGTTTGAGCCACTACCCTTTGATGACCATGAGGCTCGTGGCAGAGCAGCTACAAGCTCGCCTCTTTACCATCCACCTTCACTTTATGCAGCTTGAGCACTGGGCGCAGGCGGTAGCAGTCGCCGCTGGGGATGAGGGATTCGCCCACGTCAAAGTCCATCAAGATCTCGGTCTCGGCGCCGTCCTTGGCCGCGAAGGCCTTGAATGGATGATTGATCTTGATACCGGTGGGCGGCACGTCGGCCAACTCCAACGCGCACTCTACACCGTCTTGCACCACCGTGTTGGATTGGCTCAGGTCGAGGAACAACCGCACCTGTGTGATTTTGCCCTCCGGCAACGACAACTCACCTAACAACGCTGCCGCGCCCTCGCCTTGGTGGGCCAGTAGATCGAGCGCCTTGCCATACGCGAGACTCTCCCAGTTGCGGTCTTGGTCAATCGAAGTATCGGCCGGGTCGCCATCTTTGGCCTTGTCACCCTCGGCCACGTGCACCTCAATCCGGTCAACAAACACCGTGACGGCGGTGATCCCCTCGGGGGGCGCATCCATCAGCTTGATTACAGCCGTGGCCTCACCACCGCACCCCGACACCACCAAGGCCAACCCCACCATCCACCCGTGTTGCAGCTTCATCGACATGGTGTACCTCCACTACCCCACTTGTTGTGGCCACAATGGCCCAGGTAACCGCCTCCGAACGATCAGTAATTCACCAAGCAAAACCGCCAAGTGCATCGCAACTTCGACCATTGAATAGGCGCCAGCTCTGCGGCATCGTACGAATCTCCATGGCACCCCTCACTGCCCTTTGCCTGACGTTTTCGGGGCTCATAACGTCAGCGCCCGAGCCCCTTGAGACCTTGCAGCTCACAGTGGAGCCGGCCGAGCTGAGCCTCGACATACACACCACGGTAACAGTACGCGTCCACGCCGTGGGCCACGACCTGACCGACCTCGAAGCGGTCGCCGAAGCCGGAACAGTCACCGATTGGCAACGCACCGCCGACGGCAGCTTCACTGCAACCTGGCAGCTCCCTTCTGACCTGACCCCGCGCCGCGTGGGGCTCGCGATCCGCGACCGGCGCCAAAAGCTAGCGGTGTTTACCACCGTGGCGTTAGCACGACGCGCCCGCTTCGCTATCAAGACACGCCCGCGAGCGCACGTGCGACTGCTGTTGGAGCACCAAGAAGTTGCCGCCGCAACCGCCGACGAGGATGGCCGTGCACTCGTTAATCTGCTGGTGCCTGCAGGCAAAAACGGCGCCGCGACCGTTGAGCATTGGTTAGGCGATGCACGTTTCCAGGTCGAAACGATGCAACTTGGCACCGGTGATGCGCTGCACCTGTTTGCGGTGGCCACCTCGGCTCATAGGCTTTACGCTTGGGGTTACCGCGATTCAGGGCGGCCGCTCCAAGCGGCCACGCTCCAGGCCTATGCCGGACACCAGGCCGCCACCGCCGAACCCCTGGGCACCGATCGTTGGCAGCTCACCCTCCCAAGCGCGGCCGGACACGAAGCGCTGACCGTGGGACTTGAGCTCAACGATGGCGCTGAAATGACGCGCTACGAGTTGGCGATGACCCCCCCGGCGAAGCCCGAGCTACCTGCCGATTCGCGCTCACAGACAACCCTGGCGACACCTCGATGGCCGTGGAACGTAAGCGCTACGGCCGGTTTGGCGGCCGATGGTGAGTTGCTCAAAACAGGCTGGTTCAGTGTCGGTGCGGAGCTGTTACCGTTCGCAAGCCTGCCGGCCTTGGGCCTCGCCGCTGACCTGGCGCTGACGTTGCCCACCGAGGGCGAAAGCCTTTCGGGTGGCAGCACGGCCAACGCGACACTGGCCACCGAGCGTTACTGGCTCGTGCCGTTTACGTTGGGGGTGCATGGGCACTGGCCACTCTACTCGGAATGGGTGCTGGGAGCGAATGCGGGCGGCGGTTTGCTGATGGCGGCGGTCGAACGTAGCCGCACCACGCTCAAGAACAACCGCGTGCATAGCGGCAATACCGATCTGACGACCGGCGTTGAGCTTTGCGCCCGTGCAGAATTGGGCTACCACCTGGGACCAGGTTGGTTACTTGGGCAACTGGGCGGCCAATTGCTGCTCGTGACGCCCGCAAACGTCACGCTACAACGCCTCTGGGGGACGCTGGCTGTAACCTACCGACTAGAAATTATCTAATAAAAACAACACATTAACACAATCCACTTGCGTCACGTCAAACTCGGCCAGACGCCGGTTACGAGACCCACCGAAACCACAATGAACCTACAGAGGAGCCAGCGTGCCCGATGAGTTACGTGAAGGTGTCCCCCAAGATGCGTGGGAGCGGGCACAGCTTGCACGCGCGCAAAAGGGAGATGCACAGGCGTTTGGCGACGTGCTCAAGCGCTACCAAACGCGAATCTACTCACTGGTACGTCGGCTGGTGGCGCGTCCTGCGGAAGCACAGGAGCTGACCCAGGAGGTCTTCTTGCAGGCGTTCAAGTCCCAGGCGCGTTTCGACCCCAACCGGCCGTTCCGCCCGTGGCTGTACCGCATCGCGGTGAACGTCTGTCAAAATCACCGTCGGCACGCGAGCCGCCGTGAGCTGGCACAACCACCGCTCGACCACCTAACGCCGCTTTGGGGGGCACTCCCAGCGACGCCCGAACAAGCCGCCGTGCACCAAGACGATGCCCAGCGCCTGGAAACCTATCTATTGCGACTCAAACCCAGCGATCGCGAGTTGTTGCTGCTACGCTTCTGGGAGGAGCTCGACTACGCGGAGCTCGTGCGCATCTACCATCTGCCCCAGACGGTCTTAAAGATGCGCGTGCATCGTGCCCTCAACACGTTGCGCCAATGGGTGGAGGGAGGCCGCTCATGACGCTTAGCAAACAGGACGAACGCCTCCTGTTGCGCGCCTTGGATGGCCTCGCAACTCCCGCCGAGCGCGCCATGCTTGAAGCACGCGCCAGCGACGACCCCAAGCTCGATCGAGCTTGGCAGGACGCGCAACGCCTACTGCAACATCTCAACCAGCTGCCCACCTTGGTGCCCGCCGCCGACTTGGTGGCCCAAGCATGGGTAGACTACCAAAAGCCGCGAGAGGCCCGTCGGATATGGCCTTGGCTGCTGGTCCCAGTGGCCGCGGGTTTGGCAATTTTGGGAACGTGGTTGGGTTTCGACACTGCGGAGGCGCCAGTGGTTTTGACGGTGGCGCGTCCGGCATTACCCCGCCCAGCACTGCTCACCGCTCGCGGCCCAGTATGGTTGACCACGGCCGCCGGACATCATGAAGCCATGCCAGGCGCCGCCGTGGGCAGCGGTGATATGTTGGCCACGGCCGCCGCAGCCGAAGCCACCTTGCAACTCGCGTACGCCTCGGTGACCCTCACAGAACATAGCGCGCTGCAGCTCGATGAGTTGAGTGAACGCCTGCCAAAGGTAACGCTCAACAAAGGGGTGGTGCAGATCACAGTGCAAGAGGCGCAGCCCACCCCAGTTTTGGAAGTGCACTTGAACGGCCTAAAAGAACACGTTTTCATTCAAACCGGCGCGGTCGGCATTGTGCAGCCGCAGGTAGGCGTGGCCACGGTGGCGTGCCTCACAGGCCACGTGCGCGTGGTCATTGGAACCCAGAGCTTACAGGTTGAAGCGGGCCAAGAAATCACGCTGCGCTCAGCACAGACGCCAAAGCTTGGTCCCAGCGCGCCCAACCTAACGCTGGTGGTCGAAGCGCTTGGCAAACCAGCGCACGATGGTCGCCTGACATTGCGTGGGCATACTCAACCAGGGGTCGAGCTACGCGTGGGCAGCGTCCTGGTCCCTGTGGCCACCGATGGTAGCTTCGTCTATGTATGGCGACCCGAACCTACTGAACGCACAGTGCTTCTGGCCGCGCGTGATGCGCTCAATCGCCGCCAGCAACGGCAGGCCTCGTGGCCGGCACCGAGCCGGGCCTCGCCCAAAGTTGCCCCTGGTGAAACCGAGTGGGAGTGGGCGCCAAAAGTGCCTGGCTAGCAGCGCTACCAAGTTCCAGCCCCTACGGTCGATACACCCGTGACAGTTCCAGTGAACAATCGCGTGGAAAGATGCGTGCTGGAAGTTATCCCCCTCAACCAGTTGGTGACTAACCGAACGGGCATTAAGGCGTGGTGACTCGGCGCACCAAACGACTAAACACGTCAGTCGAGCGTGCTGGCAAACGCTGGTGTCCACGCACCGCTGTCGCCCAACTGCCCATCCAGATTGTCACCCCAACAACGCACGCTACCACCGGACTTCAAGCCACAGGTGAAGTTGGCACCGGCCGCAATGCCCAACCAGTCGGTGTCAGAGCCCACTTGCATCGGCACCGTTTGCCGATAGGGTGCAAAGGGCACGCCGAGTTGGCCGTCAAACCCAGAACCCCAGCACCATAAGGTTCCGGCATTCGTGCCGTCATTGCGAATACCGCAGGTGTGCGCATCGCCAGTGGCGAGAGCCGACCAAGTAGCGTTGGCCGCCAGCACCTGGGTGATAACCACTCGGTCCGTGGTATCGCCCTCGGCCACTCCCAGTTGTCCTGAACCGTTGGCGCCCCAGCAATAGAGCGAGCCGCTGTTGGCGATACCGCACGTGTGCTGCCCGCCTGCCGACACCTGTGCAAACAAGGGGCTGTTGATGCGATAGGGAGTCGTCTGCGGTACGCCCATGTCGCCCTTGCCAATCTGACCCTTGTTGTTGTCACCCCAACAGTAGGAATACTGACCTTGCCGAGCGCAGGTGTGATTCCGGCGACTGCTAAGCCCTAGCCAACTGTAGAGCGTGCCCACGCGGGTCATGGCCGCACCGCCGCCGCCTGTCGAGTTGATTCCAAGCTGCCCAAGCTCGTTGTTGCCCCAACAGTACAGGCTACCATCGGCCTTGATGCCACAGGTGTGGGCGTCGCCCGCGGCCACTTCGTTCCAATCATCGGTGCTGATCCACGCGGGCACCGCCCGCTGCCAATAGCCGGCTTCGGCCAACGCAAGCTGCCCCGACGCGTTGGCGCCCCAGCACCAGAGGTCGGCGTTGTCTTGAATCGCGCAGGTATGACTCGCGCCAGTCGCCAGCATTCTCCATGAGCCCGTACCATTGTAGACGTATGTAGGCGACATCAGGCTCATGTAGTAGGACCAAGGGTAGGGCTGACCTCCGTCGGGATCGGGCCGTTCATTGCCAAGCTGCCCTTGGGCGTCACTGCCCCAACATTGCGCAAAACCCGAGGTCCCGGCGGAGGCGTCCAGGACGCAGGCGTGGTTTGCACCGGCAACGAGCTTAACGGCTGGAGCCCCGATCGAAATATCGCTTATAGGCACCACGGGGTGTCTGCCAACCCCCTCACCCAATTGGCCCAGGTCGCGGCTCCCCCAACAAAACACCTTCCCATTGGTGGACAGGCCGCAGGCGTGGTGCGCCCCAAACCCCACGGTTAACCAGCCGGCGTCCGCAGCGGGCAAGGCAACCGCGTCCATCGGATCGATGCGCGCTTTTTCGCGCATCAACTCGTAATGACTATTACGACCCCAGCACATGTAGGCGTTGTTAGTGCCACCGCACGTATGGTAGCCGCCTGCCACGACCGTGGTGTCGCCGTTGCGGGCGAACGTTAGCGTCGGCGTACCAGCACCTGCTTCCCCGTATTTACTGCCGCCCCAACAATACGTGCTGTAGGTGGTGCCGTCGTAACTGATAGCGCAGGCGTGTTCCTCGCCTACCGCCACGCTCTGCCATGTGGCGCTGGCCGGCACGCGCGCCACCACACTCGGCGTATAGATGTTGTTACCGGCGCTGCCAGTGCCTACCTGCCCTACACCATTGGCCCCCCAACAGTACAAATCGCCGGAGTAGTTTAACGCGCAGGTGAATTGGTTCCCCAACGCTAGCTGACTCACCGGCCCCGGATCTGAAATTTGCACCGGCGGGAAAATGTTGCCGGGTGCCCCTGAACCGACGCCGACGGCCCCCATGTTGTTGTCGCCCCAACAATACAAGTTGTGATTCACGTCCACGGCGCAGGCGTGGTACTGCCCAACGGCGACCTTCGCCCACTGGGCGCTGGCGCCAATCTGCGTAGGCAGCAAATCATACGTGACGTTGTTGTAGCCCCAACACCACAGCGTGCCGTAGCTAACTCCAGGTGTCGCCTCGCGAATACCGCAGGTACGCGTCATCCCGGCACTCACGCTCGCCCAGTCATCGGCTGGCCCCACCCACAAGGGGTTGCCCAAAATGTCGGGAACCTCGTTGTAAGTGCCGCCCAAAATCTGGTCGAAATAGTTGTCGCCCCAGCACCATAGGCTCTTGTCGCCACCAATGGCGCAGCTGTGCGCAGGCCCAACCGCTAACGCCTTCCAGGTGGTCCCCGGCATGTTGAAGTTGAATTGTCTGGGTGTGGCGACGTTGCCTACAGAGTCCGTGGCCACGACGGCGAAGTAATGGAGGCCACTCTTTGGCAGATGCAATACCTGGTTGTTAGAACAGCTGGTGTAGGCCGCAGTGTCGTTGATGTTGTCAGGGTCGACCGCGCAACGGTAACTGCACGGCAACGAGTTGTCAGGGTCGGTACAGGAAAGCGTCACCGTGACCTGGGTGCCGGTCGGATAGAATGAAGCGGAGACGTTCGGCGGAGTGGTATCGCTCGGGACATAACAAACATTGGCGTTACATGTCCCGCCGATGGCCACGCACAGTTCCTCGTCGCACCCGCATGATGGAGTGTCGCCGTAGTAGCTGCCCAGATTGCACCCCTGACCACTTGCGGCGTCGCAACTACCATCGCACGTAGCCTTGCAGACGCGACGCGTCGGCGTGGTGTCAGTGGTGCCATAAACATATGCGCACGCCCCGTTAGGACAGCTGGCATCGCTACTACACGCCCCCACACAGACTCCCATCGACGCCCCAGCGTTCGGCAGCACGCACACCTTGCCACTCCCGACGCCGCACTCGTTGTCGTTGTTGCAGGTGCTTGACACGGTACAAGAACCTGATTGGCAGGTAGCTTGGTTGCCCATATCCAGCATGCACTCGTCGGCGTTGCAGTCACACGCAAGCTTGCTCGTGTCATCGCCGAACACCGGCGTGGTGCCCTGCCAGGTGCAGCGCTCACCCACCTGTGAGCCACAGTCGGCGCTACAGGTCAGGCAAGCAGTGCTGGTGCCGCCCGCTACCTGCACCATGGCGCAAGCGGCTTTGGTCTCACAGCCATTGCCTCCGGCCATATCGCACGCCGGGCGGCACTCACGTTTGGTGCCGTTGGCCACGAGCACACAAACGCCACCCGCGCAGTCATTGTTGCTGGTACACCCTGAGGTGGTGCCGATGCAGCTCAATCCCGTGCCGTCGTAGTAATCCACGACGCTGGCATTCGTAGCCGCGCAGCCGTTATTGCAGCCCGTACAGGGCTTGCACGCTTGCACATTCCCCTGCCGCCCTTTGACAAAAATGCAGGCGGCCTGATTGCCACAAGTCACCCTGGCACAACCCACGTGACAAACACCCTGGTTGTTGGAGGCCACGGTGCAGACACCCAAGGGGCCGCACTCGGCATCCGAGCCGCAATTGAGCGTCGGCACGCAAACGCCGGTGCCTTGGCCATACGCGCTGCAAACATGGTCATCGGCGCAGTCATCATCTGAATCGCAGGCGAAACTGGCGGTATCGGGATCGGGCACATCCACAGTGCAGGCAGCGGCAAACACAACGATCAACAATGCCAGCGATACTCTCACGGGACCCCCTTAAGAATCTCTCGCTCCGACAGGACTCGGACGCGAGGTAAGCGAATCCTTTAATTTTAACCACGGTTTGGTGACGCACCACAACGCCTGCGCGCAGAGCTATCAGGGCAGGGGGGCCACGTCGCGACCTTCGCCAAACCCCAACACCCAAACCTTGGGCGGGTTGGCGATCGTGGTCAGGTAGCGCTGAAGCTCGATCACAGCCTCGGTCTGACCATCATCCCCGAGCGCGAAGGTGCCGTAGTGCATCGGCACGGTGACAGCCGCGCCCAATAACAGCGCGGCGTCTACCGCCTCACTGGGGCCGATGTGAGCGGTCGACATGAACCAGGTTGGCTTGTAGGCCCCCACCGGCAGGAGCGCCAGGCGCATCGAGCCAAAGTGGGCCGCAATCATTTCAAAATGGCTGCCCCAGCCCGTGTCGCCCGCGAAGAACACGGGTCCGCCAGGAGCGCTCAACACAAATCCCGCCCACAGCGTCGTGCCGAAGTCGGTCGGCCCACGTCTTGACCAATGTCGCACCGGTACCGCGGTCACCGTAAGCCCGGGCGCAAGTTCTTGCGATTGCCACCAATCTAACGCCTTGGCACCAGAGATCTCCCACCCTGCCAAGCGTATGTCATTCCCCAGCGGCACGATAAAACGTGGATGGTCCCGTTCGCACAACGCCTTCAGCGTAGGCACGTCCATGTGGTCGTAATGATCGTGGCTAATCAGAACCACGTCGATCTTGGGTAGCTGGGCAAACGGAATCCCAGGAGGAGTAAACCGCGGGCTGCCAAGCCAAGAAAACGGTCCTACGCGCTCGGCGTACACAGGATCGGTGAGAATGTTCACACCGTGCATTTGCAACAGCACGGTCGCATGCCCAATCAGGGTTACGCGCAGCTCGCCATCGCCCACCCGCGGCGGCGGCGGTGCGGCACGTGTCGTGGGCTCTACGAACTCCCACGGTCCCTGTTGGCGTTGCCAGGTCCACTTGAGAAGATCGAGGACGTTACGTTCGTCCAGTGAACCATCGAGGTTGCGGTAGTGGCGGCCGTCAAACGGTGCTCCGGGGAGCGGCTCCCCTTGAACGTCGACGTCGGCCATCGCTAAAGCGGTAGCAACAAGCGCGAAAACATACCGCAGAGGCAACCCAACACCAGCTTACGCGTCCTGGCGCGCGACCAACTTCCGAGCCGTGGCGGCAAACACCATCCCGACCACGCTGCCGGCCAACGCCGCAATGATGAGCGCACCAATCTGCGTGCGCACCGCCACGTTGGGGGTCACCCAAAGCTCAGACAGGACACCATAGCCCAATGCCAAGCCCGCAATCGCGCCGGCCGAAGTTTTAACGTGCTGACGCGCAGCCAACCAAGCCACGAGCGCCAATGCGACGAGTGCCATGCCAAGATCCACCGCCAGCGGCAAATGATCGCGGTACACCTTGAAGGTGAGCTCGCCTGCTAATGGCCCTTCCAATTTTACAATCTTCAACGCTTGGGTCCCGGCAGGCACCACCGCCGAAAGGAAATCGGCGTCGTGATCATGGGTGCTGGTCATCGTGCCCCGACGACCCGCGCGCGAAGTGGATTGCGTACGCTCCAGTTTGCCCACCACCGGCTCTTTGGCGCCCTCAAGCTCAAACGCTAATTCGGCAGGCCCAGCGCCGCCCAACTTGCCTTGCACCAAAAGGCGCAACCGGCCGTCGACCCCTTGCGGCAAGGTCAGCGTGTCACCGACCTTGGTGATCGCTGTCTCGTAGAGGGGAACACCTGGAACGATCGACATCACCGCCGGACCCAAAGTCAGGCAGAACACCACCAACACCGCGAGGTAGGTGAGGCCACGCAGCATGCCGTTATGCGCCAACACCAAAAGCTCCTTCGCGATAAACCCGGTGGCAAACAGCGAAATGCCAATCGCCAACGCCAACGCGGTTATACGCTCAGGCAAAAAGTCGAAAATGTAGAGGGTCGCGCCCCCCACAATGACGGCGCCGAGCGCCGCAGGCACCACCCAGCCAGGCAGCGCATCTTCGAGCCACAACGACAAGCTCGATGGTACCGGTGCGTTAGTGGGAGCAGCTTTTTCGGTTTCTGGCTTCTTGCTCATCGCGGCTCCTTACCGCAGGAGCCCAGGAAAAGTATAGAGGTCACGAGTGCAATTCGCCGGCCCGCGCGACGTCTGAGCAACCCACGCAAGCGCTCGTCAGGGGGCCAACGGCGAGACCTGCAATTGCTTCTGCATGCTTAAGGCCTCTTGATGGTCGGGCGCAATGCGCAACGCGGCCCCAAGCCACTGCTGGGCCTCTTTGGATTTACCAAGCGCCAGGTAGTTCTCCGCCACCTGCACCGAGAGGTCGGCAATATAGCGGACGTAATTGCCATCGATATGCTTTGGAGTGCGCTTGATGGCCAAGCGCAGGTTCTCAATAGCGGCGTCATAGCGTTGCTCACGACGCGCCTCCTCGGCCACGAACACCGAGCGTTTGGCTTCAATCCAGGGCTGGCACTTCGGACACGGCCCTGGATGACTCAGCAGGTCGCGGTAGCCCGAGACATAGCCGGTTTCGAACTTGGTGGTCATGAGACATTCGGGCGGGTGGTCGTAAAAATCCGGAAGCTTGAATAATGCGTGCCCCAACTCATGCGCCACAATGAAGGTGCCGATCACGGCCAACCGCTCGTCGGCAGACAACGCTCCCACGCCTTCTTCTTGGAAAAAGGGTAGGTCGGTGACCATCGAAAAGGTCGAGGCAAAGACGGCCCGCCGGTAAATTGCTCGGCGCTTCTGGCTTACGAGCGACGCTCCGCCCACCTTGCATTTGGCGAAGATCGAATGCGGGAAGGGCTCGGAGGCGAGGTCATACAGGATAAAGGCGTTGGTCAAGATCAGGTCAGCGTCGTCTTGGTTCCTAAGCGCGCAGATCCAATTCACATAGGAGCGTTGGTCGAGCTTTTCGGGAGCCAAAAGTGAGGTGCCATCCTTCAATTTGAAGGCGGCGATGGCCTCGACCTTGCGATCAAACTCCTGAAGCAGTTTGTCGGCCAAGACCTCGTAACTGGTAAGCGCCTCGCGCTCGGTTTCGGGAAAGAAAGATCGCAGCGCCCCAAGCTCCCAACGTCCCAAAAAGCGCCGCACGAGCTTCGGGTCCACATTCTTGGCTTGATGCTGCCCGGGGCGCACCCGCAACGGCTCGTACTCGGCCAAGCAAGCATCCCCGGCCGGGACGTTACGGCCCAAGAAGGTGGCGGCGCTCTCACTCCCCTTTACTTTAAAAGTGATGGTTGTGAAGCTCAGCTTGTCGGCCAAGGTGGCGCGCGCCTGCGTCAGGATCGCCTCAGCGGCTTTCTGTGTGACTTCGGGGAAATCGGGATCGTTGACCAACAACACCTCTAAGGTGAGCGCGGCGGTGCTGGTGTCGGTCGTGATGCGGCGAGATGCTAAGAGCGGTGCTTCGTCGCTGGCGGTGGGGGTGACGGCAGGTGTCTGGGCATAGGAAGAGCCCCCCACCCCAACACCCAGTGCAGCCAGGCCCGAAAAGAGCCAAGCCAAGCCACGCTCCTGCCGCAAGATCATGCCGGGATTCTGAGGGATCACGGGGAGTTACGCAAGCCACCGGAGCGCTAGATGCCGGAGTTATCGACGTAGATGTACATGTCGCTACGAGTATTGATGTTGGTGGTGGGTACCACGCGCAAAAAGTCGGCGAAACGATAACCCGCAAACACCGGGTCATCCTTGATCGCCTGTTCTAGTTTGTCCGACCTCAAGCGCAACTGCACTTCGATCCCCACCACGTCGTCGTTGGTAGCGATGGCCGCATCGGCGTTGAACGTGAGGGTCGACACGGTGCTATCGGCCACACCGTCGGCGTTGGTGTCCAGCAAGAAACGAAAGCGCAAGCCAATCACGTCACCTGCGGCGATGCTCAATGAAGCGTCAGCCGCCGTGGTGGCCCGCATGTCGATGTTGGAAGCCAATGGATAGCGTTTGCTGTTGTCCTCCCAGTACAAATAGGGGTGCGCGGTATTGGTGCAGTCCACCCCAAAGCCGCTCAGTTGCGCTTTGTAAATGTTGGTCGCGCGCGCGCTCACCGTGGCCAAGGTGGACGTCGGCCCCAAATCCAACGCGGTCTGCGCCGCCGACCAGTTGGTGTCGCCTACCACAAACGACGTGGCATTCAACGCTCGGGTGGCGCTGAGCCGCCCCATGCCCAAACCACCGCTCATGGCCGATTGATAGAAAAACATCCAGGCCCCGGCATAGATGATTTTGTCGTGACCGGCCCCGCCCGGTGACGGGTCTGCCGACGCCAGGTTCACCGTGAACGGCGCGGTGGCCCCGGTGGTGGTGGCCAGGTTCCACTTGCGCACGAGGTCGCGACTAGCGACCTCCAACTTGGGCGTGTTCACGGTGCCACAGCTCTCGGCATTCGCCGCAAAGCTCTTGATGCCGTACATGCGCGGTAGCCCCAGGCCGGTCGCACCCAGCTTGTCTTCCAACAGGGTCATCGCGTTCCGGCCGCTGCGTTGGATATCGTTGCGGTCGAAGGCGTCGGAGTTGGTTTTGGCTTGAATGTAAAGGAACGAGAGCGCGCCACCCAAGACCTCCATCACCACCACCAGCGTGACCATCATTTCGATAAGGGTCATGCCGCGCTCGTGGGCGCTGCTTCGCCCATCGCGTTTGGGCGCGTCGGTCATTTGTATTTGCCTCCAAGCACCGAGACTGCTCGCTCCATTCGACTACCGCCCGCAGCGTTGTCCATCCAGGTCACCTTGACGGTGATGGTTTTGAAGGTGTGCTCGTTATTCTCCACCACCGACCAGGTACGCCAAAAGTTACCGTCAGCATCACCCGCCGCACCCGTGGCGGTGTTGTGAGGGCCTAACAGGCCGCCGTTCGCACCCAGGTTGCGATTGCCCGGCTCCACGTGGTCGTCGGCCGGATCGGTGGCCGAATCAGGCGCCAAATCGGCATGGTCGTAGGGCAGCTGCATTAACATATCCAGGCGGTTACGTGCCAAAAGCGTTGCGGCGGTCACGTGGGTGGAGACGCCGGTGCCTTCGCTGCCGGAGATCATCAAGCGCAACAACCCCAAGGCGCCAATGGTGAACACGGCCATGGCGATCATCGCCTCCATCAAGGTCATGCCGCGTTCGCGATATCGCAGGCTCGGTCGTGTCATCATCATGTCACATCGCCCCGTCGAACATGCGCACGTTGCCGGTGGCCCCTACGTAGGCCACAATCTTCACAATCCCCTCACCGGAGGAGGTTGGGTCGTAGAGCATCACGGCGCCCCCCAGCGGCGGGTCGTTGCCATCTGAATCGAAAATGCGGCCATCCGCTTCGAACCACAACGTGCAAGTGGTGACTCCAGATGCGGGTGGCGCGCACCATCTATCGTGCTCTAGGTCGTTGTACGGTACCGGCAGCGACGCGGCGACACCGGCCGCTGGCCCGAACGCGACATAGGGCGGAATAGATTGGCCCGCGTCGTTCTCGCTCGTAGAGCTCGGATAACGTTCCACCAACTTGTCGGTGCTATCACAGGTACCGTTGCTGTCGCTGTCTTGCCGCACCACCCAGTTGCGCGCCGTGCGATCGATCACCAAGCAATGACGCGCCCCTGTGGCAGTTGCCTGCGCCTGGGCCGTCATCAAGGCGCTGAACAACTTGCGCGCCGTACCGTTCAACACGCTGCGATGATACATGCCGTTCAACTTCGGGCCGGCCAGCATCGACACAATGCCGATGAGAGCTACCACCAACATCAGCTCAATCAGCGTAAAGCCGCGCGCCCCAAGGCGCCGCCGCACGCTATTGGCAGGTATTTGCATGCAAACAGTCATGGACGCTCCTCGATACTGGGAACCGCATGATCTCCTCAGCGCTGTCCAGTTGTAGGCCGCTGGCCGTGGTCGCTTGCACCCCGGAGTCGCTGCCACCCGCAAACAACGTCGGCGTCGCTACACCGTTGGCAACCCCCACCGACACCATGGGCGCGGTGGGCACACCTTCGCCTAAGTCCAGAATATCACTGGCATTTGAGACGTTATCGCCGTTCCAATCGTAAAACTTGCCGCTGATGTAGTGCCTGGCGTGCAAGCGCGCGACTCCTTTGATCGTGGCGCTGCAAGAATCGCTGGTGCCACCACACGCCACTGTTGGCAAGAAAGTCGAGTACAACGCATAGCCTGCGAAAATATTGAACGGTGTCGCGGCTTTCTCACCTGCCGTTAGTCGAACGAACCAGCCGCGGCTTTGGTCGGTTGCCGCGTCGGGCACGTCCAAATCGGCCAGATCTGATTCTAGACATGGGCGTGAGCCGCTCATGCCTTGGCATGCGCCGACGTTCATTGCGTACAACCGCTGTTGGTCGGTGCACAGATAGCCGTTGATGGTTGCGTTGCGCGTGGAGCTCGGGATCAAGGTGTCTCGATCACCGGTGGCCAAGATGATGCGAACCTGGCCGCTCGGCAGTTGGGTGATGGTGGGGTTAAAAAAGAACGGCCGGCGCTGATACTCGTTGGCATCCAAGACGCCATCGGCATCGCCGCCTACCGAGTCAGTCACGATCAACGTCGAGTTCGTCTTGAACATCACTTCAACGTTCATGGAATAGCGACCTGAGGTGGCCACAAGTGGCGCCGTTAAACTTGGAGAAATGAGCCAGATCTGCCCGCCATGGTCAGGTGCCACGATCTGCTGGATGTACGAATTGACATCGGCCGTCATGTAAAACACCGGCGTCGCCGGGAACGAGTAGTTCATCGTCGCCGTCGCCCCGGAGCCGCTCTTTTGCGCCATCCACACAATGTCACCAGTCCAGGCGTCCACCATGAACAGCGCCCGACCCTTGCTGTCGAGGTAGTCATAGCCCGCTGAAAGCATTGCAACGAAACGGTCATAACCACCGGGCGTCGCAGCATTGTTGTCGCTGTCCACCCAGAGAGGCCCGATCGACGCGGGTGCGGGCGAGACGTCCAACCAACTCTCCCCCATCAACGCGCTTACCGCATTGCCGGACAGGTCGGTTTGATTCGCCTGCGGGAACTGCCACAGCAACCTTGGTGCCGTGATGTCCGTAACATCCAATGCGACATAGGTGTGTCCGCCCTGGCGATGCCCGTAGATCGCCACGGTCTTCCACTTGTTCTTGTTTGCGGCGACATCCATGTCGGCGGTGCCACCCATCCAGATGTCACGCACCTCCACCGAACCGTCCACCAAAAACTTATGGGTATTCAGACTACAGAGACCGCCGCCGGGATCGCATAGGGTCTTGAGCTTGGGCAACATCTCGGGGCTCACAAACGCCCAAAGCTCCTGGCCTTCGGCGCCGCCCCGCCCAGAGTCGTAGTACTCACCACGGCTGCTGTTCCAGGTCTCCAACAAGAACGCGTGCAACATGCCGTCGTTGGCGCCCACCAACATCACCTTGGGGCGGGTAGCGTTGTCGGCCATGAAGGCTTGATACGACTCGCTGTCGTAGCGAGTGCCGCCCAACAGCCCTTTGTCGTTATTCGGGTCGGGAGCTACCACGACGTTGGGAATCGAATGGAAGATATCCCCCAGCTTCCACCAGCCATCCACCAAGTTGCCGGCGCCGTCGCGCATCGTGTTCAGGTTGCGATCCTCAGTGCTGTTGCCATCCCCATCGGCATCGCCGCTGTCGAGGCCACGGAAGAAGCTGACAATCTTGCTGGCATCGGCCACGACGCCACCCACATCCAAGGCCGTGACAAACGCCGTGCCGTACGTGCCGTTGGTCAGGCTGGCGACAGTAAAGGGAATCACATCGTCGTTGGTAAACGTGTTCGACGCGCCACCATGCTCCACCGCGGTGTAAATGACGCGCGAAGGTGGCGTGGTAGAACCTTCGGCGCCGGTGCGATAGCACTGCGTGACGTTGGTATTGGCTTTGTCTTGGGTGATCGACCCCAGGGCATCGGCAGCGTCGCCAGCCAAGCACAGCGCCGCGTCCCACAACGGCGTGGACAATAAGTTGCCCTCATCGTCGAACGAGATGTCATTGCCGTTGGCGTCTTGAATGCAAACCGTGGCGTCTGAATCGCTGCAGGTACAACCCGTGCCCAGGTTTTCGTCGCAGGCGATGTTGGCGAACACATGCCCTTCCCACAGCGGGAAGTGAATCGTGGGCCTAAACATAGCGTTCTGCAGACTGGCGGCCGCCTTAAGCCTGGTCGTGGCAACCGAGGGCGAGGTAAAGCCACGCGCCCGCTTCACGATCTCGGTGACGATATTGGCCAATGCTTCACGCAGCTCATTGGAGTTCCGGGCCGGAATGCAGCGGCCACCGCCCGCGGTAGCGGTTTGCTCCAAAATGCCGGCGCACTTGCTCTGGTCGGTGCTGTCCAACAGGCCGTAGCTTACGGCGTAGGTGTTCACCAACTGGTCGTTGGCAATGTCGGTGCGGTGGTCGATGCGGGTGAGCGCTTTGGCCACGTCATCCAGCCAATAGCCGTTGTTGTTGAAGTAGCCGTCGCTGATGGTCGGGATTTTGCTCTTCACGAACGGCACCCCAGAGGCGGAGGAGGCATCGGTGTTCGGAAAGCCGTCGGTGATGATGACCACAAAGTTGTTGGCATCCCCGCAGGTGGACACCGTGGAGTAGTCACACATCGGCGTGTTGGCACCGGTGGATCCCGAATAGTACTTACCGACTGCGTCGAGCGCTTTGGCGAGCGGCGTGCTGTCGTTAAACTCCAGCGTGTTTTCTAGGTAATTAATGAGCTGCGAATCGTTTTGTGGAAAGCACTCGGTAGACGGATCACCGTCAAAACAATCGGTGCCGGTGGCCTGCGAGCACGGGGGCTTGATAGCAAAGGCAATCGAGCTTTTGCCCACATCATCGAAGTCAGCCACGCCCACGCGGCTGTCCCCGGCCATGTTCTTGATAGTGTCTTTAAACACCTTGATGAGCGAAATCCCCTTGGGCGGATAGAAGTTCATAAAGTCGCCCAACGCCACGTAGCTGTGCGAGCTGCCAGTGGCAGACCCCAGGCCGCGGATGCAGCCCGGCCTCTCACAGTTACCGGCATTGCAAATATCGGGGGCCGTACAATCGCTGTTCACGCTGCACGATTGGCAGCTGACTGAGCCGCAACCGGTGGTGCGACACTTGCTAGAACTGCAACTGTCGGTGCCGGTGCATTGGCTGCTCGCGGTGCAACCTTGGCAGTGTTTGTCGGCGCAGCCGGCGGTGCGGCACTTGCTGGAGCTGCAGGTGTCGGTGCCCGAACACTCGCCATTTGTGGAACAGCTTTGGCAGCTCGCGGTGGTGCAGGTGCCCGAAAAACAGGCCTTGGGCGAGGTGCACTGGCCGCTGGCCCCAACGGTGCAGGCTTGGCACTTGTCGCAGCCAGGCAGACGACACAGCCCTCCGGAGCAACTCTCCCCCGACGTGCATTGGCCGTTATTTGTGCAGTTACCGCAGGTGCCGTTGCTTCGGCACCGCCGACTGACACACTGGCTGTTGCTGCTGCATGCGCCGCCGTTGGCCACCGCGCCAATGTTGCAAGAGGGGCAATAGCCGCTAGCGCACTGAGCGTTGCCGGTGCAAGCAGCGTTGATTGCGAACCCGGAGGTGGCGGCGGTGACGCAGTTGCGGCTGTCGCAGTCGGTGTCAGCGGCGCACGTTGCGCCCACGGCACCAGCGCCTTGCCCGCACCCGGTGGCCGGCGCGCAATAACGGCTATTGCAATCCGTATAGGTGCTGCACACCGAGCCATTGGCATACGTGCCGGCGCCGCAGGCCGCCCCCGACACGCAACGCCGGCTCTCGCAATCGCTGTTGTCGTCGCAAAAGCTACCATTCCAGGCAGTGCCTTCGCCGCAGCCAAAGCACATCCCCATCGGGTCGCCGCTGGCGCAGCTGCTCTTTTCCCAAAAATAGCCTTGGGTACGCAGGCTGTAGATGCAGCGCGAGCGCTGATAGCAATCGGAGATGCCACTGCACTCATCTGCAATCGCATCTTCGAGCTTGGCCTGAGTGGTGCTGCCGCTGCCAGTGTTCAGCAAGTCCCAAGGGCTGTGCAGTGAGTGGTCCCAGGTGGTCCACGGCGGAAAGATGTCGTCGTTGGCGCTCGAACCCCGCTCATCAAACACTGGGTAGGGCCCAAAGCCGCGGTAACTGTTGGGGCTCGTGCGATCGAACAAGTAGCGATAGCCATCGCTCGCGCCATCCCCGGTAACATCAGGGCCCATAAGCGCCGCCAGCGCCGGGCTCTCGCACACGGTGGAGGTGTTGGGGGCGCTACGCGCCCTAAGTCCGCTTGAGCCACAATACAACGAGCCGTCTAACTCCTCGCACGGAATGTTGTTCATGGAGCCCGAGCTATCGAACAAGAAGACGATGTTGGGAGGCGGGGTGTTGCCGCCGCTGGAACCACCCACCAGGAACAAATCCAAATCGTCGGCCTTGGCGCCACGAAAATCGCTGAACGCCACAAACTCAAAGGTGAAAATCGTCAGGCCAGCCAAGGCAAAAAATCGCAAGTCGCGCGGCAACTTCGAGGGTCGTAGCGTACGCATTAGTTCACCCCTGGGAAGCCAAAGCGAAAGATGAGCTGCATCTCGCGGGTGGGGATGTTAGGGCCGCTACAAATCGCCGAGGCCGACACCACATGCACGCTGTTGGTGCTACCGCCAGCGCCGCGCCGTTGGTTGGTTAACGCCGTGCCTGCCAACAGCCCGCTCATATCCACCTGGGCGCTGGTAAGCACCACCACCGGGTCAACGCCGGTGTCTGCATAGTGGCCGGCCTTCAAGGTCACCGCCGGGCCGTTACTAATCTGATATGTGGTATTCACCGCGTTGGCCGACGTAGCGTCGGGCCACTTGGCGCGGATCTGCGCCAACGCCGCCTGCGCGCAGGCATCACCCACCTCGCGGCCGCGGAAGCCCTGCGTGCTATTCAACGTGCTGTTGGTCACAGCGATGGCGGCCAAGCCACCCACCAACATCACCACCATCACCACCACCACCACGATGAGCGCAATACCGCGTTCTCTGTTGGGAATCGGGCGCCGGGTATGTTGCATCAAAAGCCTCCAACCTAGGCGTAACTGATCACAAATCGTGCCACCGGAGCATCTCGTATTTGTAAGCGAAATCAACTATTTGGCGAGCGGCGCCAAACCCCACTACGCAAACATTGCGAGCTATTCGCTAGCTTTTGCTGGGTGCTAAGGTGGGCGTACGTAGGCAGAGAGAACCAAGCTGTGACGGGCTGGTTGCGGTGACACAATCGGATTTTAGTTCGGTCGATCGAGTTGTTCGTGTCAAAAGCGTGAGCCCGAACGCCTACGCCGCAGCACCGCACCCAATATCATTGCATCTTGCAACAAGTTCTTATCGATCGCAAAACCGGATGCTGCCGGAGTTGAGAGGGGCACGGGAGCGAGCTTTCGTTCATGCGCCGCCGCCCGCGCTGTCCAGTAGGCCTCGGCCGAATCGGTGACCTCGGCGTCGTCGCTACTTTCGCTTTGCGGCGCCTCTGCCACCCGTTCTTCATAGGCGAAACGTGGCTCCACGCTTGGGCGCTCGTCAACTTGCTCATCCCAGTCGGTAGCATCGTCGACGGCGACCCGCTCCGCATCCCGGGAGACAAACAACGGCGGCGGTGGCATCGGTTCCGCTTCGGGAAGTGCCACCCCAAAGATCTGCGCCAACGCTTGCCGGGTCGCGGGATCTAGGCTTGTCGCATCGCCGCGCACCTGGCGCTGTACCGCGTCGGCCGAAAACAGTTCCTCAACGCTCACCAAGTCCTGAGGAGCTGGCGGTGCCTGCACGCGCTGCTCAGCCTCAAGGGCGCGCAACTCGGCCTCAGCCGTCGCGGTTTTGGCATCCAACCCTTGGTTGACGCGTTTGAGTAGCTTTGACAACAGCGGCGCCACGACCCAAAAGACCAGCAGCCAGGGCCACAGTCCGCCAATGCCACCTTCGCAGTTCATCGTTAACTACGGTCCCACGGGCTTGGTACGGCGCCCACGCGCCAGGGCCCGAGGTGGCTCAAACGCCATCGCCAAGGCCACGCGACGCACAAATGCGGGTTGGTTCGCAAACAATCCGGCGACGTTGGTCGCATTGGTTGCCGGTGCCGATGGCGCCTCGGCGTTTGCGACCTGATACGCTGTCTGGCTGTCCCAAAGCTCCCGCGACGCCGCCATCGACATCAGCCCTCACCCTCATGAGGTCCTTTGTCGGCAGGCGACACTGAACGCCCAATGGAGCTTCGCATATCGGTGTCGGCCATCACGTTCTTCATGTTGTAATAGTCGAGCACGCCCAGCTTGCCACTGGCCAGCGCCCCGGCAATCGCCATGGGCACTTGTGCTTCGGCTTCCACCACGCGCGCACGCATCTCGTACACGCGCGCCTTCATTTCTTGTTCCGCAGCCACGGCCAGTGCGCGGCGTGATTCGGCGTGCGCCTGCGCGATTTGTTTGTCGGCCTCGGCTTGCTCGGTTTGCAGCTTGGCGCCGATGTTGGCACCTACGTCCACGTCGGCAATGTCGATAGACAAAATTTCAAACGCCGAGCCGGCATCCAGGCCTTTGGCAAGCACAGTCTTGGAGATGCGATCGGGATTCTCAAGCACTTCTTTGTGCGATTCGGCCGAACCGATGGTGGAAACGACGCCCTCACCAACGCGCGCAATGATGGTCTCTTCGGTCGCGCCGCCCACCAAACGCTCCAGGTTGGTGCGCACTGTGATGCGAACCAGGGCCGACAACGAAATGCCGTTCTTTGCCATGGCCGTGATTTTGGGCGTGGTGATGACCTTTGGAAGCACGCTCATCTGCACTGCTTCGAGAACGTTGCGGCCGGCCAGGTCGATGGCCGCGGCGCGCGCAAACGGCAACGGAATGTTGGCCTTGTCAGCCGAAATCAACGCTTGCACCACAAGCCCGACGTTGCCGCGTGCCAAGTAGTGCGCTTCCAATTGGTCGGTGGTCACCTGCAGGCCAGCCTTCAACGCCGCAATCCGCCCGCCAACAATCACTGACGGCGGCACTTTGCGTAGCCGCATTCCCACGAGCGAAAAGATTCCGACATGCGCGCCCGAGGTCAATGCCTGTACCCACAACCCCACCGGCACGTAGTAGAGCACCGTGAAAAACGCGACCACGCACACCAGAACGATCGCCACAACCAAGATATCCATCACCGCACCTCTGCGCTAAATATTGCGCGTTTTCAGAGTGTTACAGCTCTTACCACCACCCGATTGCCATCCACCTGAATGACTTCTACCGGGGTATCTTTTTCGATGAAATCGCCCAACGTCACCACGTCCACACGTTTGCCACCCAAGAGCGCAATACCTGCGGGCCGCAGCACAGATGCCGCCATGCCGCGTTCGCCCAACAGTGACTTCTCGCGCTCGTGTTGGCTGCCGTAGCCGTCCTTCACCGTCTCGGCGGCGCCCAAAATAATGCGTTGGCCGAGCTTGGTTTTGGGAAAGTATTTGCCGAACACCACCGCGACCGCGCCCAGTGCCACCATCAGAATCAGGAGGCTCCAGGCAATTTGACTGGCCGCACTCTGCAAATAGCCCAGGTCGTAGCTGACGCCCACCGGCAGAGGCACGTTGACGAGCGCCATCCCCAGTGCCACCAACATCGCCACGATGCCGGCCACGCCCACGACGCCAAATCCGGGGATCACCAAGAGCTCCACAAGCAACAACGCAAAACCCACACCGAACAACAGCAGTTCTTCCCAACCGGCTAAGTTGGCCGTGTACTGGCCGAAAAAGAACGTGATGAGACACAACACGCCGACAATTCCGGGAACAATGTGGCCCGGGACGAAAAACTCCATCATGAGTGCTGCGACACCAATGGTCATCAGCAATGAGCTGACCATGGGGTCAGTGAAGAATCGCGCCAGCTTCTCGCCCCAGTCGGTGTCGTTTTGCACGCATTTGGCGCGGCCCAGGTTCAGCAACCCGATCGCGGCTTCGGCGGTATCGGCACTGGCATCCGCCATCTTGAACGCCAACGCTTGGGTGCTGGTGAGTGTCACGAGCTTGCCTTTCTCGTTCACCCCTTGCACTTCCAGGCTCGCGTCGACCATGGCTTCGGCGATATCGGCGCGACGGCCTTTGGCCTCGGCGGTGGCGCGCATTTCGGCGCGCATGTAGCTCACCACCTTCTCGCTCGTGGGTTTAGCCTCACCGTTTTCAGCGAGCTCGATAGGTGTTGCAGCTCCAATGGAACCACCGGAGCTCATGATGATGGTGTCGCAGGCCAGCGAAATCAGTGCGCCGGCACTGATGGCGCGATGGTCAATGAAGGCCACGGTGGTGGCCTTGGAGGTGAGCAAGGCATCGCGGATGCGCACGGCGGCATCGACGCGACCGCCGAAGGTGTTGATGCGCAAGAAGATCAGGTCACGCGGCCCGGCCTGTTTAACCACACGCTCGACAAACGGCGCGAGACCCAAATCGATGGTGCCATCAATGGGCACCTCGTACACCGTACGGCCGCTGCCCCCTTCCGGGTCATAGCCGCGAAGCGTTGTGCTGGCACCGGTGACAGGTTGGGACTCACCGGCAGCGGCCCCGAGGCCCAAGAGCAAAATGTAGGCAAGTAATCGCGTTGACACGAAAGCGAAGCTAGCGGGTCTAGAGGGGCGGGGCAATGCGGTAGCAGCGCTGTGTTCGTACGCCGACACGGGCTTCAGTAAACTGGTGTGCTGCGTGACACATGGTACCATCACCTAGCGATGTGCCGACCTAACGTTCTGACGCTGGTTGCGGCGGGTTTCACGCTACCTGCCTTCATCAACTGTGGTCAGCCGCCACCCTACGTGGTTTTGGACGTTGTCGACCCGACACTCGCGGCACACGGCTTCGCAACCCTTACGATCGAAACCGCCAACGGCCTGCACGACGACATCGTACCCGACCGACATGAATTCCCTTTTAGTATCACGGTCACAAGACCTACGAAGGGGGCTCTGCCCCTAACGGTGTATGCCAAAAGTCCCGACAACGCGGTGTTGGCGCTTGGGAAAGCGACGGCTGACTTTGCTCGTTCCAAGCACCCGTCGGTGCTGGTGCAGCTCGCGCGTCCCTGCAGCGCCGCGGTCGATTGCGACGACCATCTCTATTGCAACGGCGTGGAGCTCTGCGACAACGGCATGTGCCTCGCCGGTATCCCTCCGTGCTTGGCGAACTTCGGATGTGTGACCGCAACTTGCCTGGAAGGCAGCGAAGGCACAGGCAGTTGCAGCACGCTTGTCGACCACAGCCAATGCCCACCCGAGTACTACTGCAATGCGATGGCGGGTTGTGTGCCCGGCCGAGGTTGCGAAACTGACCTGGATTGTGACGACGGGTTGTTCTGCAACGGCAGCGAAATTTGCGACAACGGCTTGTGTGTCCCTGGCTTGGCTCTGGAGTTTGCCGACAGCGACAGCTGCACTGTGGATGGCTGCAATGAGGCCGAAGGCGTGGTGCATGTCCCAGACGTTCGGTCGGATGGAAACCTCTGTACGTTGAGCGGTAACGGTCGCGAAATCTGTGTGGCACGCTTAGGGGGCTGTGTTGAGTCACGCTGTGGTGATGGCTACCAAGATGCCGAGGCGCTGCCGGCTGAGGCCTGCGACGATGGCGTGGCCAACGTTGATAGTTGGGGACTCGAACGGCATTGCCTAGCCGATTGCAGCGGCAATGCGCCTTACTGTGGCGATGGCACGGTCAACGGCACTGAGACCTGCGACGATGGCAACCGGGTGTGGGATGGAAACGATTGCAATGCGGCATGCAGCTGCGTCGGCATCGCTTGCGGAGTGAGCGCATGGCACGGCGTGGGGGGCTCGGACTATGGCCCCTCGACAACGCGCATCTTCGCAGCGTCGGATTCACCGTACGGCATTTGGGCACCCTATGGCGGACGCGCTGACTATGTGGCACTGGCCAGCGGTACCGACGGCTCACTTTTCGTGGCCTCGACGGCGGAGGTTGAGTGGAGCTACGCTCAAATCTTTGTCCACGAGTTCAACGGAACTCAGTGGACGCCATTGTTCACCTACCCGTCCCTTGGCATCGGCACTTACATTGAGTGGGTCGACCACGTGTCGATCGCGGTGGACAGCGAGAATCGGCCCGTCGTTGTCTGGGACGGATACCAATCAACCTACGGCTACCAGACGTTCGCGAGCCGGTTTGACGGTATGGAATGGGTGAACATCGGCGCCGGCTCGATGGAGGGGCAAGGGATCTCGGCATCGCCCCATGAGACTGAGGAATCAACGATTGCGGTCAATGCTGATGGCGACATTGTCGTTGCCTGGGCAGGGACCGCCAACGACAACATTGGCCTGAAGAGGTTTGACGGCTCCGCCTGGGTGGCTATGGGCGCAGGCTCCGACGGCGTCGGGGGAATCAGCAACACAGGTGTAGGTGTCGCTCGGCCGGCATTGGCATCAGCAGCCAATGGTGCTTGGTTTGTGGCTTGGGCCGATCGGATAGGTGGTGCTCCCTCGGTGTACCTGCGTCGCTGGAACGGCTCTGCCTGGGTGGAATTTCCCGCTGGTTCGGCCTCGGGTGATGGGTTGGGCGATGTTGTTTGGAACACACCAATTGCGCTCGTCGCCGACAGCGGCGGCGACCCCTGGGTGGGTTGGATAAGCGGCAGTAGCTACGCGTTCTATGTGAAACACTGGGATGGCGCGGCATGGGTCGAGGTTGGAGGCTCCGCAACTGGCGACGGTATCAGCGGCACCACTCCGGTCGATAGTCCACGGCTTACGATTCGGGAGGATGGTTCTCCCGCAGGATTTTGGGCGGCAAATGACGCGATTCTGGCGCGCGGATTCGATGGTTTGGCGTGGACAGCTTTCGGCACGGGGTCCGACACCGAGCCGGGGATTGTTGACACGTGCGCTTTCATCGACTTCGACGTGCTCCCCAACATGAACCTCGGGACAGTGCTCGCCACGACCTCCAATTGCCGTTTGAACATCGAGCTACGCCTGAACAGCGGCGGCGAATGGCAACCGCTCCCGGGGAACATCGCGGGCAAAGGAATTAGCGAAACGAATTCGTACGCGTCAGACCCTTGGCTGTTCTTGGAGCCTTCCGGTACGCCCGTGGTGTTTTGGCTCGACGATCGGTCAGGGGTTTCACAGCTCTATGCAAAACGGCACGGCGCCGCCGGATGGTCGGCGTTCTCAGAAGGTTCGGCCAGCGATAACGGTATTAGTAACGCCGTTGTTGCGGCTCGCTCGCCCGTTGTGCTGACGGACCCTCTGGGGCGCTATGTGGTGGCGTGGCTCACGAACCCATCGGGAGCGCTGCATGTCTATCTAAAGCGCTTCGATGGCGTCGCCTGGCAGGAGCTTGGCGGATCGGCAAGTGGCACCGGTGTAGATGGAGAGAGCAGCTCGGTGGGCGGATATAATGTCGGAATCGGTCCCGACAACAACCCTGTTGTGACCTGGAGCCATTCGTCAGGCAATCAGGGCGACGCCCTCGCGGTCAGTTGGTTTCACGACGATACGTGGACGCGGTTGCCGACTCCTTTTGACACGGACAACCGATGGGCCATTTCACCAGCGTCGGCAAGTGCCACGGACGCGTTGGGTCGTTTGGTGGTCGTCGCGCTGCTGGAGTCACGACTGCGATTCGCCGCATGGGATGGTACTGTCTGGCAGCAGCTCCCGGATATGTGGAGCGAAAGCTCCTTTGATGCGGTCAATCCCTGGGGATGGTCTCGAATTCACCTCAAGCGTTCGGAACGTTACGGGTTGATAGCTGTTTGGGAGGACGGCATCAGCGGTGTGCTCGACCTCCACGCTCGCGCCTTTGATGGCACAGCCTGGCGTTGGTTGTCGGGCGCCAACACCTCGTTTGGCAATATCAGCAGGTCTGCTGTCGATTCCTACGGGCCATCCTTAGCCTTAGACGAACACGGACGGCCCTGGGTGGCGTGGTCAGAAGTGGTTGGCGTGGAACAATCAGAAGAAGTCTACCTGCGTCGCTTCAACGGCGATGACTGGGTTGAAGTCCTGCCCGGGTCCGCAAGCACAAGTGGAGTCTCGAATAGTCGCTGCCCCTCGTTTGCGCCAAGTCTCGCTATTCGCGACGGCCAGGCATGCGTGGCTTGGTCGGAATGCGACAATACCGGCAGCCAGATTGTCATGCGCTGCACAGAGTGGACGCCATGAAGAGGTGGTCCGCAAGAAGCTGGGCAATGGTTGTCGGTCTGGTGTTTGCGGGTTGTACCGCCGATGTGCCCTTTGTGGTGGTTACGTTGCAAGACCCAGAAAGACTCGCTGCTGGTTTTGCCTCCATTGGAGCAAAAGCCCACGACCAGTCACTGGCAACAACCATCCCAAATCACCGCAGCTTCCCCCTCGAAGTCACCGTCACGGCAAAACATGCAGAATCTCTGACGTTTTGGATCCAAGCGAGCGCCTCTGACGGAACCCCGCTGGCGGGTGCGAATGTGTCAGCGAAGTTTGTAACCCAAGGTTATGCCTCGGTAACCGCGCTGCTCCGTAGGCCGTGTGAAACCGCAGAGGAATGCAGCGATGGTGTGTATTGCAACGGCGATGAACGCTGTATTGCGAGGCTGTGCGAACCTGCCGAAGTCCAAGCGCGATGCAGTGCAAACGACGCCTGCGCAACCAGCACGTGCGTCGAAGTGGGTGATGGGACCGGACATTGCGACCTGGTGGTGCATCACGAGGCGTGCGCGGCCGATGAGTATTGCGACAGCACCGCCGGCTGTTTGCCTGGCCACGGCTGTTACGAAGACGCTGATTGCCAAGACGATTTGCTTTGCAACGGCGCCGAGCGTTGCATCGGGTATTTGTGTCGCGCGGGCCAGCCGGCTGAACGCGATGACGGCGATGCTTGCACCACCGATGGTTGCAACGAAGACGACGGTGTCTTTCATGTCGCCTTAGCTACCTTAGACGGTGTTGCGTGCAGCACGGGCAGCGTGACGGCCGGGATCTGCCTAGCTT
>JAKLEG010000030.1 GCA_022703175.1 Myxococcota bacterium
GCGCAACAGCACCTCCGCGAGCTTGGGATCCACCGTGGCGGGGAGGGCGGTTTTCGCGGTGCCGCGCACCAGATAGGCGTTATATGATGTGCCATCGGGCGTCGGGACCAACTCGTCAAAGATCCGCCGATCCCAGTCAATGGCACCCACCCATTCGATGCTTTCGGTCAACGTGATGCTTTGCATGGCGTTCCTGTACGCTTACGCATGGTCGGCGTTCAAGCAGAAAAGCGTGGTTCTAAGTGGTCGGTTCGGCACCCACCCGGGTGTTCGCAATGGGGGAGGGCGACGCGTATGCCGGTAGACGTCCTGAACAGACTCCGGCAAAATGTCCTGATGCTCGGGCGTCGTGGGTTGTTGTGGCTGCTGGTTGTGTGGCTCTTGGTGTTGGGCGGTGCGTTTGCCTGGGCGCGCAAGCAACCGCAACAGCGCCGCGACCAATGGGTGAATGCCTATGTCGTAAGCTATCGCGCTAACGGCCGAGCCACGCGCCTCGACGAGGCCCAACGCGCTGCGATGTTGATGCGTGCCCGCGAGCTGACGACGCTACCGATCCAGTACGAGCCGGCCTATCAGGCAATCGGTTACCCCAACGGCGATGTGCCTGCCAGCACCGGGGTGTGCGCCGATTTGGTGGTGCGGAGCGCCCGTGCGGCCGGGTTTGACTTGCAAAAGCTTGTGCACGACGACCGGCAAAGCGCGCCTGACTCCTACCCCTCGATCTGGGGCCAACGCCTCCCTGACGCCAACATCGACCATCGCCGAGTTCCCAACCTGATGACCTATTTCACTAGACATCACGCGGTATTACCGCTGTCACTCCAGGCCGCAGATTATGCTCCTGGCGAGGTGGTGGCATGGGATTTGGGGGGCGGCGTGACACATATTGGCCTGGTGTCCGAGCGCACGGAGACAGCGTCAGGGCGGCCACTTATCCTGCATCATATCAGCGGCACCCCCACCGAGGTGGATGCTCTGTTCGCCTGGCGCATCATCGGTCACTACGCTTGGTAGCGCGGTCAGGAGCTACGGTCCGGCGTCACGCACCAGCCAGGCGCTGGCGTTCAAGAACAAGATGTTGTTGGTCACGCCGACCTCGTTCCACGAAACGTAGATCTCGGAGTTGCCTGGATTAGCGCTGCCGTCATCCGCCGGGCTGGAGTCCCCTACGGCGATGATCCGGCCTTGGCCAAAGCGACTGGAGGCGAAGTTGGCGTAGCGCATGTCGTTGGGGAAGTTGGTGCGCCAGATCAAGCCGCGAATACCTGCATGGGCCGCGTCCAGCGCCATCGAAGTGCCGGCGTAGATGCTCAGCCCGGTCACCTCGCCAAACGGTCCGTGCAATACGCGGCTTTGCGGCAGATTTGCGAGTTGAGTGATCGGATGGTCAGTGAAGCTGTTGCCGTTAAACTGAATACCAAAGATGTTGTTAGCACGGCCATTGTTGTTCATCAGGTCGTTCAGCACCATACGCGCATCCCAGCCATCGGCGTCGCGATCGGCGCCTGCATGGTCGGCCACGAGGAACAAGCCACCCCCAGCTTCGACGAAGCTCAAAATGGCGGTTTTGTCGGCCAGCGAGAGTGGGTTGTTGGGCTCGGGCAGCACCAACAGGTCGTAGTTGCTCAGGTCTTGGCTGTTGGAACCATCATTGTAAGTGAGTCGACCGCCAGCCCCCAACGTTTGTACTTGGTAGCGTCCAGAGACGTACAGATCGTAGCCCCAGCTTGAAAACGCACCGCTCCAATCTTCAGCACTGGTCGGGTTGGCCGGTAAAGGTGAGGGATAATCGTCGTCGATCACCCAATCGGCGTTGCCAGCATCTTCGCCATGGCTGTTGTCGAACAGCACGGTGAACGGGCCGGCACGCAGCGGTTCGGGGTCAAAGCCGGTGTCCACGGGGCCCGGATCACCCGCGGCTGGGTCGCCCAGCATGGGGTCGCCCAGCATCGAGTCGCCCAGCATCGAGTCGCCAGCGTGGGTATCGCCACCGTTCGGGTCACCTTGGTGAGGGTCGCTGCCGGGTAAGTCATCGCCGTGTCTTGGGTCACCTAGGAGTGGCTCGCCGGGGTTGGCCTCGCTAGCGTTGTCGTCGCTCCGAGTGGCGTCGGTGGCGCTCTCCTCCACGTCACCAGCGGTGTCGGCATGACTGCGATGTGGGCGTGCGCGACTGGGCGCGGTATCGGAGCTGCAGGCAGCGACACAGACGAGCAGAAACGCGGCGCACAAATATTGGTAACAGCTCATTGGGCAGAACCTACCCGAGTCGCACGGCGTTTCGCAACGCACGGTGAGCGGGCCGCCCAAAAAAGACTTAGTAAGGATTCGGGTCGGCGAACGTCCGCGTCGTTGCCGATTTTTTGAGGAGAGTTATAGTCGCCGCGGAGGCCGCAGTGATGCAGTTTTTGTGGGTTTGTTTGGGGGGTGCCTTGGGGACAGGGGCCCGATACTTGGTAGGATTGGGGGTGGTGCAATGGTTGGGCGCGACGTTCCCCTACGCCACCTTGGCGGTCAATCTCATCGGCTCATTTATCATCTCGGGGGTGATGTACCTGGGCACCGACGCACCGTTGCTTGCCCCTGCCACCCGCGTGGTTCTGGTGTCGGGGGTGCTGGGCGGTTTTACCACCTACTCGTCGTTCAATTACGAGACGCTGCGGCTTTTGCAAACCGGCGCCTGGGGTATGGCCGCGTTGAACGTGGTGGTGACGCTTCTGGGTTGCGCTCTGGCGGGGTTTTTCGGGCTTCTGTTAGCGACGCGGGTTTGGGGTTAGGCCCGCCGTCGATTTCTTCGACATCTGCTGTCAGGGTTCGTGCTGTGCGAAAAGCGGTTGACGCAGTGGGCTGGTTTGTATACTGGAGTAAAGCACTCCGGATTCCATAAAGGGCCGGCTCATGTCTCAGATCATTTTGCCTACAGTCTCTGTCTTCGCCCCCGTATCGGGTCATAACAAGCCGAATTTGTTTAGGAAATATCCGCCTACCGCGAGGCGCTCCGAGGGGTTCGGCGCGTTTTGGGACAGGCGAGGGAGATAAGCCAATGGATGCAGTGTTGCTTGCGCGTATGCAGTTTGCGATCACCGTAGGATTTCATTTTCTGTTTCCGCCGATCACGATTGGGCTCGCGTGGGCTTTGGTGGTGATGGAGTACTTGGGCTTCAAGCACGATGACGCCCAGTGGCAGGCGGCCGGGAAGTTTTTCGGCAAACTCTTGGGTCTGACGTTCGCGATCGGGGTCGCGAGCGGCATCGTGATGGAGTTCCAGTTCGGCACCAACTGGTCGGCCTATTCCCGGTATGTGGGGGATATCTTCGGGGCGCCGCTGGCGGCTGAAGGGGTGTTGGCCTTCTTTTTGGAATCGGGCTTTTTGGGGCTCTACCTGTTTGGGCGCGGACGGGTCTCTAAGCGCACGCATTTTGTGGCCATCGTGATGGTGGCGTTGGGCTCCACGCTGTCGGCGTTTTGGATCATCGTGGCCAACTCGTGGCAACAGACGCCCGCGGGCTACATGATCAACTCGGCGAGCGGTCGGGCCGAGCTGACGAGCTTCGTGGAGGCTGTGTTCAACCCGTCGACCTTGGTGCGCTACAGCCACACGGTGTTAGCCGCGCTCGTGGCAGGGGCGTTCTTCGTGGGCGGGGTGGCGGCCTATTTGCTGCTCAAGCAGCGCGCCACCGAGGTGGCTCTGAAGGCCTTGAGAGTGGCGCTGGTGTTGGGGTTTGCCGGCGCAGTGTTGACGGCGTTTCCAAGCGGCCATGAACACGCGCGTCAAGTGGCGCGTACGCAACCTGAGAAATTCGCGGCGATCGAAGGCTTGTACACCACCCAGAGCGGTGCGCCGTTGGTCTTCTTTGCGTTGCCGCAGAGCACGCCGCCGCGCCTGCAAGCCACCATCGAGGTACCGAAGCTGTTGTCACTGATGGCCTTCGGCGATCCCAACGCGCAAATCAAAGGTATCGACCAGTTTCCGGCCGACGAGCTACCGCCGCTGTGGCTCACCTTTGTGTCGTTCCACAACATGGTGATGCTGGGCGCTTGGTTCATTGCATTAACGGCGCTCGGCTTGTGGCTGTGGCTTCGGGGCACGCTTTCCCACAGTCGCAAGTATTGGTGGGTGCTGTTGGTGTCATCGCCGTTGCCCTTGGTGGCCTGTCAGCTGGGTTGGGTCACTGCCGAGGTGGGGAGGCAACCGTGGGCGGTTTATCGACTGCTTAAAACCGCCGATGCAGTGTCTATTTCGGTGCCGGCCTCAAGCATCTTGCTGTCGCTCATCATGTTTTCTCTGATCTACGCGCTCTTGCTGGGCCTCTACTTATTCTTGCTGCTGCGCGAAATGGGCCACGGTCCGGTCGTTGCCAACGCGAGCCACTAAGAGGAGATGACCATGGACTTGAACACGATTTGGTTTGGTCTGTTTGGCGTGCTGATCATGGGTTACGCGGTGTTGGATGGCTTCGACCTGGGTGTCGGCGCGCTGTCGCTGTTTGCCAAAGGCGACCATGAACGGCGCCTGCACTTCAATGCCATCGGTCCAGTGTGGGATGGCAACGAGGTTTGGTTGCTCACAGGTGGCGGGGCGTTGTTTGCAGCCTTTCCGCCGGTGTACGCCAGCGTCTTCTCTGGGTTCTATTTGGCGCTGATGTTGTTGCTGTTGGCGTTAATTCTGCGCGCCGTATCTTTTGAGTTTCGGGGCAAGGTCGACTCGGCACGGTGGCGCGCTGTCTGGGATATGGCCTTTGGCGTTGGTAGTTTGCTGCCGGCAATCTTGTTTGGAGTGGCGGTCGGGAACATCATGCGCGGCATCCCGTTGGATGCGCACGGCAACTATACCGGCGGCTTCTTCGACCTCTTGAACCCATACGCGGTCGGGATGGGGCTGTTGAGCCTGACGATGTTTGTGACCCACGGCGCGCTCTATCTGGCGATGAAAAGCGACGGTGAGCTTTCGACCCGCTTGCAACGTTATGCCCGTTGGGGGCTCGGCGTGTGGGTATCGTTGTTCGCGGTGATGTCGGCGTTCTCGTTGGCCGCGGCGCCAGCGTTGATGGCGTTGGGCTTGCGGCGCGCCCTCACCTGGGCGGCGCTTGGGCTTGTGACCTTTGGGTTGGTTGGCATCGGCCTGTTTTTGGCCAGGGGCCAACTCGGTCGGGCGTTCTTGGCCTCCGCCACGGCGATTGCCGGTGCGGTGATGACCGTCGGAACGAGCCTGTATCCGGCGCTGGTGCCGAGTTTAGGAAACACGAGCCACACGTTGACGATTTATAACGCCGCCTCGACCCCGGGCACGCTCACCGTCATGTTGGTGATCGCGCTCGTTGGGATGCCGCTCGTGATTGGCTACACCGCGTTCATCTACTGGGTGTTTCGTGGCAAGGTGGTGCTGACCGAGAGCAGTTACTAGGCATCGCGCATGCGGCCGCAGTGGGTGGCCGCCACGTTGACGAAGCTGAGCGCAATCCTTACAGCTTAAGAGTAGTTCTGGCGAGGCCGATAACCGCGTTTCCGGGTGGGGGGCCGCCCGTGTGGGGGCATCGTAGTCAGCGTGAACTTCTCTTTCACCAATCGCATCATCGTCGTGGGCCTTGTGACCACGGCGCTGGGTGTCGGCAGCGTGGCCGGAGTGGGTTACTACGCCATGCACTGGGCGATTGCCGAGATGGCGCAAGCCCACCTAACGAGCGTCACATCGTCAGCCTACAACATGCTAAAAGGCGCGGCGCAGGCCAGCACGGTCAGTCATCTGAAGACCATCGTCGAGCAGAACCGCGACATCGTCGCCTACTACCAACAACAGGTCGATAAGCGCCTGATGACCCTGGAGGCGGCCCAACGTGGCGCGGCCGCAGCGTTACTGAGCCAAGTTGTTGGTAAATCGGGTCACGTCACGGTGATCACGAGTAGTGGCACGGTTGTGGTGCATCCTCAGGCCGCGCTCGTGAACACGAGTCTCGCTCATCTCGATTTCGTCAAGGAGCAGTTGCGGCGACGCGAGGGCTACCTGGAGTACCCGCTGCAAGGTCTAGGCGACGCCAAGCCGCAAACCCAGGCGCTCTACATGACTTACTTTGAGCCTTGGGATTGGATTATCTCTGCCTCGTCGGCCTTGGATGAATTCAGATATCTCTTGAATATCAAGGACTTTCGCGCCCCGTTGTTGGCGACGTCGGTGGGTAAGGGCGGTTACTCCTACGTGATGAACAGCCAAGGGTTGTTGCTCGTGCATCCGAGTCTCGAAGGTCAGAACGTCTACGGTAACCGCGACCGGGACGGCCGCCTGTACATCCAAGAGATGTGCACCAAGAAATCCGGCACAACGACCTACAGCTGGAAAGGGCCTAAGGAGTCGGCTGGACGCGAAAAGTTGGTGGTTTACAACTACTTCCCCGAGCGTGACTGGATCATTGCAAGTGGTGCCTATTTGGACGAGCTGTTCGCGCCCCTTGAGCGCGTGCGGCATATGTTGGCGGTGATCGCGCTCGTGGCGGTGGTTTTGGCCGTGGTGTTGTCGCTCTTGTTTGGCCATTCGCTTGGACGCTCCTTTTTTGGTTTACAAGCGGCAGCCGCGCGCGTCTCCCAAGGTGACTTGCGGCCCCACCGCATCGAAGCCTCACGAGGTTTGCTGCCGCCGCCGCCCGAGTTTGCCGCGGTGGAGCAGGCGTTGCTCAGCATGGCACGTTCGCTGGGGCAATTGGTTCGGGGAATTGCCGGGGCATCGCGTGACGTGGATGGCAGCGTGGCTGGGGTGAACGATGGTGCGCAAGCGGTGGTGGCCGCTTCGGGGCGACAGTTAGGCGCGGTGACCAACGTGGCGTCATCGGTTGGTGGCGTGGCCACGACTGTGCAGGCCATTCACTCAGCCATCGCCGAGCTCAACGACGCTGCCGAGCAAGGTGCGGCTTCTACCACCGAGTTGAGTCAAAGCTTGGACAGCCTGTTGCACGAGGTGACGCAGTTTGCCACCTTTGTTGAGCAGACCCAGCGCACCATTCGAACGGTAGCCGGGTTGTCCACCGGGATCGCTGACACCACGTCGGAGGTGTCCACAGCGGCGGAGCAATCGGCGCAATCGGCGGCAGCTCTGGAGCACTCGATTCGTTCGATCGATGCGAACACCAAGGCGTCTACCTCGTTAAGCCAAGCGGTGAAGGAGCGGGCGCAGGTGGGCCAAGCCGCGGTGGCCAAGTCAATTGCTGGGATGTCCAGCATCGGGGTCACCTTTGCCGCGGTGGATCAGGCTGTCAAAACTCTGGGTGACCGAGTCGGAGCGATCCAGGCGATTGTGCAGGTGATCGAGGAGGTCTCAAACCAGACCAAACTTCTGGCGTTAAACGCCTCTATTTTGGCGGTTCAAGCCGGCGAGCATGGCAGGGGCTTTTCGGTGGTGGCCGAGGAGATCAAAGGCTTGTCCGACCGCACCCGTCGTGCCACCAGCGAGATTGCCGAGTTGATTACGGCGGCTAGCACCGAGCGGGAGCATACCGCGGCGGTGATGCGTACCGGCCGACAGAGCGTCCAAGAGGGCAGCAAGTTGGCGCAGGACGCTGGTCAGTCGATCACGGCAATCTTGGAGCTCACCGAGCAAAGCCACGCGCAAACCACGCAGGTGGCCTTGGCGACTCGCGATCAAGTCACCGGCAATCGCACCATCATGAATGCTGTGGCGCAAATTGCCGCGATGAGCCGTGGTGTCTTGGAGCTTACGGCCAAGCAACAGCGGTTTGCTAATGAGCTCGCGACCGGTATCAATACGGTGATGACGTCGTTGTCGGTGGTCCGGCGCGGGCTGGAAGAAGAGGCGCGCGGCAGCAAGGACGTCGCGATGAAGATCGCCAAGATCTCCGACATGTCCGACGCTATCCGCCATGAGAGCGACAAGCAGCGCAGTGCCAGCGTGGATATCGCCGACCACGTAGAGATTATTCGCGACAGCGCCCAGGCCATTTTGGGGCGGGCAGAAAAGGTGGTGGGCTCGCTTTCGTCATTGTCGACCAAGGTCCAGGAGCTTACCACGGCGGTAACGCACTTTAGCGTCGACGAGTGAGTCCACGGCTACTTGCTTTTGCGGTGCGAGATCAAAGGTAGCCGATGGCGGCAGTCCTGGTACACTTGCCGTGAGGTGAAGCCAGTGAACGTTCGGTCCTTTGCGCAACGAATCCAGTATGAGTCGTCGCAGAACCTGCTGCATATCGACTTATCGCACTGCAGCATCGAGCACCCAGAACAGGTAGACGAGCTGCGTCGCGCCATCGACAGCTTGCTAGGCTCGCTCGATCACAAGGTTTACGCGGTGGTGAATTACGAGGGCTTTGAGCTTGCGCCCGGGGTCGAGGCCGCCTACCGCGAGATGATGCGGTTGAACCAAGAGCACTACTCATTAGGCACAGTGCGTTACTCAGAGGATCTCTACACCCGCACCGTGTTGCGCTCCTCGGCGACCAGGGGACGATTCTCTGGGAATGTCTGTGGCAGCCTGCGCGAAGCGCTGGAGCGGATTGAGCATTTGAAAGCAGAGCACGCTGCGGGTCCGCCCAAACTGTAGCGCTGGGGGCTGCGGCCGGTGCCAAAAAATTTAGTCCGTCTATGAGGGCTAAAGTTTTTGAGGCTATTCGCCTGGGTTGACACCGATGCCGACGTCGGTGAAGCCGGAGCGACGGGCGACATCGATGACGTGCACCACCTTGCGATGGGCTAGGTCGCCATCAGCATCGATCACCAGCGCCAATTTGGGGTTTTGCCTGCGGCGACTCTGCAAGGTCGCTTCGAGTTCATCGTCGGCGATCACCTCACCGGCCACGGCCACGCGGCCATCTTTGAGAATGCTGACCACCAGGGCTTCGGGGATGGGCGTGCTGGAGGTGGCGTTGCCGGCGGTGGGGAGATCCACTTCGAGTTGACCTTCGCGGGCGGCGTCCACCATCGCCGACGATGACACCATAAAGATGATGAGCAGCACCAAGATCACGTCGGTGAGCGGCGTGATGTTGACCTCGGCAAACAGGCCCTCACTAACGGCCTCGTCGAGATCCTCAGTGGGCAGCGGACCTTGAATCGCCACGCTCGGCCTCGTTTGTTGGGCCACCCATCGCCTCGACAATTTCCTCTGCGGCGTCTTTTAGTTCGGCCGCAAAGTGCGAGGTCTGCGATTGGAGGTAGTTAAAAAATACCATCGCTTCGATACCCACAAAAATACCGGCGGCCGTGGTAATGAGTGCTTCACTGATGCCACCCGAGACCACCTGAAAGCCACCTGAGCCAGCTTCGGAGATGCGCCTGAACGCATCCATGATGCCGAGCACGGTGCCGAACAAGCCGATGAACGGCGAGGTGGCACCGATGGTGGCCAAGATCCACATGCGGGTCTTCGAGGTGCGTACCAAGCGTTGCTGCAGGCGGCGCACCTGGCTTGGGCGGGCCTTGGCTTCTGCGAGGATCATCTCGAACAACTTGGCACCAGGATGCGGCGGCAGCGTCGAGTTTACTGCGCGCGCCATCGTCAGGTTGCCTTCGCCTACGTGTTGCAGGATGCGCTCGCGGGCGTTGCCCAAGCGCTTGGTGAACACCAGGGTCGCCGTGAGGCGTTCGAGGCCCACCGCCAGCGCAATCACCGAGAGGATTGCGAGCGCCAAGAGCACAGGGCCACCTTGGTGGTAGTAGCTAAGCACAGTTTCGAACATGGTGGTTCCTATCGGGTGCGACTAAAAGTAGGACGCTCGTATCACGATGCCCTGGGCGCCGACCATCCAGATTCGTTCGACATCGTCCACCCTTGTGACCCAAAGGGCGTTGAAGTTCTGCGGCACTTTGGTGGGAACAATGTGCACCAGGTCGTTGTCAGGGTTACCGTCATCGGTGCAGGTCCCGCCAAAACCGCCATTGATCTGCAGGAACACGCCACCATCGCCTACCGCGTAGGAACGGTTGCCGCCTGTGCCAAAGACATCGGTGATGAAGGCGCGGCTGGGTTGGCAGCTCGGGTCAAGCGCCTGCAATCCGCAGCTGCCGGCATTGGGATCCAGGCGTGCCATCGTGCCGCCCACGCCCGACAAGTGGAAGGCGCCGTCCCGTTCGGAGACCGCCGTGAATACCGGGCGCTCATCTAGCGGTTTCGGCATCGGCGTGCAGTCAGGGCGCGTCCAGGTGTCATTGACGAGCTGCAGGTTGCCGACGTCGAAGGCGCGCTTGAGCACGGTGCCGGACGCTCCTACGGCCACCAAGGTACCAGCATTGCCGCTGATGCTTCGCAGGGTTTCGTCCAGCCGTCGAAAGCAGCCAGGGCAGATGGTGCTGCAGCTGCCTGCGATCGGCGTGCCGCAGGCATTGGCCGCGGGCCCACAGGTGCCATCACCGCAACCTGCGCCAGTGCTCGCGGCGCCATCACAACATTGGCCCTGGTCGGGGGGACATTCGCAGATGGTACGGTATGGGTGACATTGTGCGGGGCAGGACGGCGGTAGGCGCATGCTGCCGCCACAAACGGTTCCGACCGGAGTGCCGCCATCGCAATCATTATCGTAGCGGAAAGTGAGACTGTCTTGGGCGACCCAGGCGCTGCGGTCGTTGAGCGCCAGGGCAGGTGCCACCACGGGAGCTGCTGCGTCCAGGCCGGTGTAGGTGACGAGCGCACCGCGTTCGCCCACGGCCACCACCAGGAGCTGTTCGTTGGCGTTGGCTGCCCAGATACCAAAGAAGGTCGGGCGAAACGGCGCATAGGTGTTGCCGGTGGTTTCGTCATCATCGCACTCGCGACCGATGCCGTCGCTGTCGGCATCCACCTGGTTGCGGGTGTCGGCACCACTGGTCGGGAACGGTTGATCGGTGCCTGATTGGATGCAGCCGTCCTGGTTAACGTCGCGAATCGGGCGCTCGGGGCCATTAGCGGCAGTGCGGCAGTTGTCATCGCACGTGGTGGTGCTACCTGCTTTGCATGTGGCGTTTGGGGTCCACCAACCATCAGCGGTGTTCGTGGCGCTACCACCACCATCATCAGAGACGCCATCGCCATCGAAGTCGGGGCAAAACGGGTCAACCTTCGTGCGCGGCAGGAACTCTTTGCCGATGCCAGCCACCACCTCCCAGACGCCGTCTTCGGGGACCGGGTTGGGCTTCATCGTGGGGTTTGGGTGGTAGTGCAAGAGCGTGCCATTCCAGCCCACCGCGAACATTTCTCCATCGACATTGTTTGCTTGGTTGAAGCGCCGGCCGTTCTCTAGGCCGAAGATCGCGGTGAGGTGTTCCACGGTGTTGGTCTCCATGCGGAACCAACTGCCGTAAGGATTGGTCGGGGTGGTGCGGTTGGTGAGGATCGTACCGTACCAACCGGCGATGAAGACGGCGCCATCACTACGTCCCCAAACATCGGTAAGCGTCATGTCCCCTTGTTCGTGGGGCATCGGTTCGATGTGCCACATCGGAAAGGCGACATCGCGGTCTCCGGCGGTGGCAGTTGTGGACTTTGAACTGTTACAGGCAGTGGCCGGTGTCAGGGCAACGGCAACGGTCATACAAAATCTGGCCAGGCGTCTCATGGGGGAGACGCTACCGCATCTAATCGACGCTCGCCAGAGACAGACCCTGGAGAGCCGCGAGGCAGCCTGTTACAATGCCGGCACGATGATCGCATTTCGAACGTTTGCTCTGGTCCTGCTTTTCGGTGTTTCGGGTTGTACCGATGCCGACATCTATGCGGCGACGGGGCTCGACCCGTATCGTCCCGACCGGGTGGCCATCACTGGCCGTGTTTGCACTGAGGACACCAGCAGCACGAAGTTTCCGGCCAAGGTCCTCTATATGTTCGATGCCACGCCCGACATGTTTGGCCTGGATCCTAACAGCTACCGTTTTTGCGGGGGCGGTTCTTGTACCTCGGGGAGCTTGAGCACGGTGTTGCAGCGCTTGCGCAATCTGCAAAACGCATCCCTCGGCGTCGCGCGGATCGGTTCGGTGAGCTTGGCGGTGGCGCCGGTCCCGCCTGCATTGTGTGCTCCCAATCCTTGCGATCCGCAGCGCTACTACCCGGCCAAGGATGTCGATGTCGACCAAACTATCAATGGGCTTAATATTCTACAGTCGGGTCCGCGCAACATCGCTAACGCCTTGGCGATGGCGCAGAGCTTCATTGCCAACGATATGTCGCGGATCACGGCGGGCGAGATTTTGCGCACCCGCTACCTCCTCTTCATGTTGTTCGCGGGGCCTCCAGGTGGGGCGTCGCCGCCCTCAGCGGCTGATCTGAGTACGTTGGCGCAGGAGCTGAAAGCGTTTGTCTATAAGCAGGGGGCATTGGAGTTTCGTCTGAACGTCGGCGTGTTGACCGGCGGTTTGAGTGACGCCGATCGCAACGCAGCCGTAGACGCATATTCGAGCATGGCGTTTGCTGGAGACGGGCGGTTTCGCGAGTTTGCCGCGCCGCCAGCGATTGATTGTCAAATGGAGGTCGCAAGCTCTGGCATCAAGTTGATGCGCAAGGATATTGCTGTGGCCAACCTAAACGAGCGCTTGCTCGAACAAGGTCCGGCTGCCGACTCCGATGGCGACGGCTTGGCAGACGTCGAGGAGCGCTTCGCCGACACGCCCACCGATCCGCGGTTGTGGGACACCGACGGCGACGGCATCAACGACAAGCTGGAGTTCCGCGCTTTTCCTCGGCAGAACCCGTTGGACCCTGCCGACCGTCCGGCTGCCTGCTTGGATCCTGCTATATACGCGATCAGTGACGCCGACCTGGACCTTCTTAACGACTGTGAAGAGGGGCTGTTGCAAACCAGCGCAACCATCCCCGACACCGATGGTGATGGTTTGCCTGACGCGTTGGAATTTATGGCCGGCACTGTGCCGACCTCTGCGGAAGACCGGCTGTTGGATTTCGATGGTGACGGCATCAGCAATGGCTCCGAGGTATTGGAACACACCAACCCGCGTACCAACGACGGCGTGATGCGTGGGGCTGAGGGATATCGCTCAAGCATTGTCGACCTGGGGTTGCGCGAAGTGGCCAACATGGAAGTGCCGGTGGAGCTGCGTGCGGTAACCTTTCGCTCGGCGTCCCCCGACGTAAAACCAGGCGCAGGCGTGCTGCGATTTAACAAGACTGCCAAGACGCAAGTGGCGGATGGTCGGGACGCGCCAGCCGATTCGCTGGAGTGGAGCGACGCACGTTGGCAGAGCGTCTCCGATCGTTTCGTGCCGGTCCCGGTGGTGGTGAACAACGGCACGGGGGTTTACACACTCGAAGCTCGCAACATCTTGAACGAAGCCATCTCGGTGGACGTTTTTGTCGTCGCTGAATGGTTGCCGATCACCGATGTGGTGGTAACGCCCTACATCTCCGTGTCGGAGCGTAATTGTTACGATGTGCGCTTCAGCAACATCAAGCTCGCCCACACCCTGGCGGCGCGTGATGCCTTGCACCCCGGCAGCGAGCACCTCGAAGGCACGAACCATTTGCTTGTATTTTTTACGCAGGCGCCGGTCGACCGTCTGGATTCACCCGGCATCTCGCGGGTGGCCGAGATTCCCGTGCGCTTTGTTTGTCAGGATCCCGACGACGCCTCCACGTGCGCGCGCAACCCTGGCGGTGCTTTCATTACGTTAGACGACAATCAGTTCACGGCGTCGGTGCCATGATGACGAGATCTCTCTGCGCTGCGCTGCTGCTGGTTGTATTGGGGGCGTGCAACCCCGGCTCCGAAGAAGCCTTTGTCCAGGGGCGCGCGATGGTGCCGTGCGACCAGAACATCCCGGTCTGTCCTGGACTGTTCGCCGCCTGCAAGCTGGGTAGCACGGGCTACACCAAACAGGCCTTTCCGGCTGCATCACCTTTCCGTTTTTTGGTAGAGGCGCTGCCGCGCGAGACGATCGAAGTCTCGATGTACTTCTCCGAGCAACAAGACGTGGGCTTAGACACCCGCATCATGTGGTACGAGCCTGGTTGCTCTGACGTTTACATCTACAAGAGCGAAGGTGAGGACCTGTTCGTTGAGGCCAAGGACACTGGCTACACTTCGCGCCGTGAAATGGTTTACGAGGGCGGCGAGCACCTCGTGGAAATTTTCACCGACATGCAGGCGCTGATGGTGTTGAAGACGGATGTCTACGTCGCCGAACGCCCGTAGAGGGCGGTTTGGTTTTGCTGCCCATCGCCGCGAACTTGCGGCGCGGGCGTTTGCAGGCGATGATAGCGCGCGTGGCACAATACGACGACGTTCAAGAGGCTGTTCGCTTTATCCGTTCTAAAACGACCGTGACGCCCCAGGTGGGTGTGGTGCTGGGGTCGGGGCTTGGGGCCTTTGCCGCGCGTGTGGCAAATCCTCTGAAGATTCCCTACCGCGACATCCCGCAGTTCCCCACCTCAAGCGTGGCCGGGCATGCTGGCGAGCTGATCATCGGCAAAGTCGGAACCGCGACCGCGGCGATTATGAGCGGGCGGGTGCACTACTACGAAGGCTATCCGATGGAGCGGGTCACGTTCCCCGTGAGGGTGTTGGCCGCCTTGGGGGTGACGAAACTGGTGGTTACCAACGCCGCGGGCGCGGTGAATCCCACCTATACGCCTGGCGATTTCATGGTCATCGTCGACCACCTGAATTTGACCGGAGCCAATCCGTTGTGTGGCCCGAACGATGAGCGCTTCGGACCGCGATTCCCCGACATGTCCTCTACCTATTGGATGGGTGGACGCGAGGCTTGGCACCAGGCCGCGCGTGCCGTCAATGTGGCGTTGCATGAGGGCGTCTATTGCGGTCTTGCGGGGCCGTCGTATGAAACACCTGCCGAGATTCGCATGCTCCAACGCTTGGGCGCTGACGCGGTTGGCATGTCGACCGTTGCGGAGACTATCGTCGCGGCCCACGCCGGTCTCAAAGTGGCGGGGTTGTCGGTGATCACCAATCGCGCGGCGGGTCTGTCGACGCAGCCGTTGTCACACGAAGAGGTCAAAGAGGTTGGCACGCGCGTCCAAGGGCCGCTGTGTGACCTGTTGGCTGAGATGGTGGGGCGCTTGGGATGAAGCTCACGCCGCGCGATCGCAAGCTGGTCGTCGCCGCGACTCGGGCGCGTAAGCACTGTTATGCGCCGTACTCCCGGTTCGGCGTTGGTGCGGCGCTGGAGCTCGAAGGCGGTACGATCGTCACAGGCGTCAACGTCGAGAACTGTTCCTATGGGCTAACGGTGTGTGCCGAGCGCAACGCGCTGACGACAGCGGTCGGCAAGGGGCTGTTACCTGGCAAATTTACTGCCCTCGCCGTGGTCACTGAAGCCGACGCCGTGGTCTCTCCCTGTGGCGCCTGTCGACAGGTGCTAGCTGAATTTGGTGCGCCCGATACCCGGGTGGTGATGCACAACCTAAAGAGCGGCGAAACCCAACTGACAACGCTCGGGGCGTTGCTCCCTCATTCTTTCACGCCGCTTAGTCTTCCCAGGTAGATGGCGCTTAGCCGCAGTCGTACTCTCAAGAAGTCGTCGCGCAAGCGCCCGACACGACTGTTGGTGCGTGGTGGCACGCTTTTGACCATGGTCGCTGGCGTACCGGCCGCGGTCGCGGATCTGCTGATTGAGGATGGCGTCATTCAGGCAATCGGGCCGCGCTTGCCCTGCGCCGACGCTGCGGTGATCGAAGCCGGCGGCATGCTCGTCCTTCCGGGTTTCATTCAGGCCCATACGCAGCTGTCGCACACCTTGCTGCGAGGCCAGGCCGCGGGTCGTGATTACTTCACCTGGTTGCACGATTTTGCGTGGCCGTATGAGGCGCAACTATCCGGGGAAGCGCTCACCTGTGCCGCGCGGCTGGGGATGGCAGAGTTGCTGTTAGGCGGCACCACTAGCGTGCTGGATGTCGGCCCGACTCGCCACCAGGATGGACTCTTCGTTGAGGCTGAGCGGATGGGCCTGCGCTATACCGGCGGCCAGGCATTGATCGACCAGGGACAGGGATATCCCGCTGGACTCAAGCAAACCGCCGACGTGAGCCTTGCCGAATCCGACCGACTCTGGCGGCGTTGGCACAACGCGGCGCACGGTCGGCTCCGTTACGCTTATGCGCCGCGTGGCTTGTTGACGACGTCGGCATCGACCCTGATGCGCATCGCGGCGCTGGCCCATGAACGCGGCGTGTGCGTGCAGTTACCCATTGCCGAGACCGGCGATGAAGCGGCGCTGGTGCTCGAAAAGCTCGGGAAGCACGCGGCACAGATTCTGGCCGAGGTCGGGCTGCTAGCGCCGCATACGGTGTTGACGCACGGCACGTGGCTCACCGCCCAAGAACGTCGGTTGATCCGCGAGGGCCAAGCCGGCGTGGCACACCTGCCGTCGACAGATTTGGCCTTAGGTGGCGGTGTGGCGCGGGTGGCTGAGATGCGTCGGGACGGTTTGTGCGTCATGATCGGTTGTGGAAGTCCGAGTCTTTCTGGACACTTAGACGTGTTGCGCGAGCTGCAATTGGCGGCACATCTTCAGGATCTAAAAGAGGGTCCAGGGACTCTTGGGGGCGAGGCGCTCTTGTCGATGGTGACGGCCCAGGCCGCCCAGGCGTTGGGCCTTCCCGAGGTGGGGGTGTTGGCCGCAGGGAAACGTGCCGACCTCGTGCTCTGGGATTTGCAGGCGCCACATGGGTCGCCATGCTTGAGGGATCTCGCGACCCGTTTCATTCAGTCAGCGCGCGCTGCCGATGCCCACACCGTGATCGTCGACGGTATCGTGAGAGTGAAGGCCCGCAAGCTGTTGGGTGTGAAGGTGGGCGAACTTGTCGTGACAGCTCAGCGCTTGGGAGAGCAGCTGTTGGCGCGCATCGGCTAACGTCGATTCGGCTCGGGCGTGGCACCCGAATCTGTGGCATCCATCCGGCCGGATAACAGCTGGTATTCGCGGGTGGCAATCCGACGCACGGTGGCATCCATGTGGCGCATGCCGTCCGCCAGCCAGGTGTCTCGTGGTTTGTTGAAGTTCTTCTGCCACCAGTCGGCCCAGGCCGTGACGTCTGGCCCAAAAGCCTGTCCGCAGACGACGGCAAGGCTGGAGGCTGCAGCGCGCGACACCATCGGGTGGGTCGAGACCACGAGTGGAATGAGCGAGGGGACGGCGCTGGGCTCGCGAAGCTGACCCAGCACCTGCGCCGTGGCCACCTGTGCATCTGCCATTGGCACTTTAAGATGATCTCGCAAACCTTGCACAATGCGACGGTAGGCAGCCTCGTGGCGGTAAACGCGCAAGGCGTCGGCGGCTAAAACCCGAACCTTGGGTTCGGCATCATAGAGTCGTCGGGCCAACAGCTCGACGGCGGGGGGATAGTAGACTGCGTACAGGTAGTAGACCGCGAACAATCGCTGGCGCCGATCGTCACTTTCCAAGAAGGGTAAGACCCAAGCCGCAGCTGCTGTACCGCGTGCAGCGATATAAGCGGTGATACCCGACGTCATCGAAAAGGGCGGTAGCCGTACGTCGGGCGCAAACGGATCGACGCCGATCGTGCCAGGGAAACGCGCCCGAATCTCATCGTCAATGCCAGTGCCCAGCTCACGCAACTTTTCGATGCTATTGCGCCAGACGTCAGGGTTGGTGGCCTCCAGGCCGTCCAACAGGATGGCGCGCTCATCGAGAGAGGTGCCGGCGATTTCGAGCTGTTGGGGGGCGCGGACCGTGTCGAGGCTGATGGCGGCTTCGGCTTCGGCTATCACGTGGTCCCAGGTAACCGCTGGCGGGGCGCCAACGGCGACAGTGGGATGCACAGGCTTGGCAGTCAGGCGCTCGGCAGCCACGGTATCGACGAGCACATCCTCCCAGTCGCCCACCGACTCTTCGGGGGTCTCGTCGATGTCGGCAAAGGCGACATAACTGGCTGCAGCACCCTCTGCCTGGTTTTCCCCCACCACCATGTCGTCGAGCTCGTCGTGGGTTTGCTCTTGGGCGGCAATTTGTAGCAGCCCCTTTTCGAAGTCGGCGGTGGCCGCGTCTGGCGAGGCGTCCACGGCGAATGCCGTGCTGTCTTGCTTCGTGTCGATCGTATGAACCTGCACCGATTCCCAGGTGTCTGATGCGGGTGTTTCGACCGCGACCTCCATCACAACGGTGGGAGTTGGGATTCGGGGCGGCAGGGGGGGCGGCGCGATGCTGTCGGGGCTGGCAAACGGTGTCGGCGAAGGTGTGACGACACTGGTAATTTCCGGGAGGAGGTCAAAATCCTCATCCTCCAGCACCGTCAGTTCGGTGGCTGGAGCAGTGACCAGCGGGGGCGGCTCTATGGGTGAAGGCTCGGTGGCAATTGCAACCGCGGTTTGGCTGGGCTCGATGCCGGCGTCTGAGACGGGCTTGGCGACAGGTGCATTGGCCTCGGCGTTGGTCTCGGCAATCAGGCGTTTAGCGGATGCCTTCTTGCGGCGAATCAGGGCTTCCAGGCACATGCCGGCGCGGTGCGTGACCAGCAACAACGAGGCGACGCGCTTGGATGAAACGGGTCTTACGCCATTGTCGGCATAGACAATAGCTGCAAGCTTGCCACCCACCAAGATTGGCGCCAGGAACGCGGCGCGCGGCGGCTTTCGACCCAATTCTTCAATCAGGCGCGTGTTAATGCTGTTGGCGGGCAACGGACCCAGGTAGTGGCCGTTCGTGGCGTAGATGGTCTGGAACACGCTGGGGAGGCTAACGGGAATTGAGACCCGGGCGATGCGCTCAGAGGCGTTCGAGTCGGCGCCACGCCACCCATGCACTTGTTCGCCATGCACCACGAACATGGCGGCGAACTCGAACGTTGTGGCCATCACTTCGAGCAGGATGTCGACAATGGCGTCGCGATGACTGGCGGCGGCCAGTCGGGCCAGCACGCCGCCCGGTCTGTGACTTTCTGGTTTGGTCTGGGGAGTCGGCTCGCTGCGCATCGTAGCCAAGCCCCACGACAGCACATGTGCAACGCCTGCCGAGGTCGTGCTCGGCAGTGTTTGCAACGCCGTCGGCCCGTCAAGTTTGGCAAGCAGCGCACGGTAGCGGGGTTGCAGCTCGGTGTTGTACAGCCGCGCCATCGCGTGGTGCAGGCGCACTTCGGTGGTCACCGTGGGCTCCACCGTGAGACTCAGACGGTCGCGGATGCGCGCAAACAGCTGTGCGTCCGCGGGGCGATTCACCAGTACGCCGAGTTGAGCGCCCTCCAGGCGATAGGGTACCAGGTGATAGGTTTCGGCGAATGGCAACGGAAACAGTCGCGGAATGTGGGGGGGAATGGTGTTGATGTCATCGCGGCCAGCGGCCGGCAAGCCATAGGCGCGCCCAAGCGCGTTTAACAGCGGCTCCTCTTCGATGGCTCCGGCTTCGAGTAGCAAGGTGTCGAGGCTACCGCCTTCGATCACCTGACGCTTGAGCGCGTCCTCAACCTCGCGTACTGGGGCGAGTTCTTCACGAAGCAAAAGTTGCGCGAGCAGGTCGGCCATGCCGGTTCTCTAAAACCCCATCTGCAGGACATAGGGATAGCTCACTGTCACCGGGTCGCCATTGAAGCGCGGGAAGCGCCATAGCTTAATGCGGCGGACGGTGCACTGTGCCATCTGGGTGTTCTTGAATTCAGGTGCGTCGATGCGCACCTCGGGTACCGTACCATCCGGCGCGATGGTGAGCATGATTTCCATTTTTCCGGATAGCTTCTCACCCTTTTTCATGGCTTCGGTGAGGCACAGGTTCATCGACCGACTGTTTTCGGTGATGACTTTAAAAATGGTCTCTTGCGTGAGGCCGCTTGGGAGGTCGGGCGCGGCCACGGTCTCGGGGGCTGCCAGATTCACCTGAGTCTCGGTTTTGCTCGCGTCGCCAAACACCGACGTGGCGAGGTCGCGCTGGGTGTTCGTCATCGCGCCTTGTTCGTGCACGCCCTCCTGACCTTTGTCGGCAGGGTTGCCCGAAGCGGGTCGAGGTCCCAATCCTTTCGCGCGCGGCGTAGGATTCGGAGTCGGGTTGAGTCCGAGCAGTTTGCGACGTAGCTGCTCCAATTCGAGGCGCTTGTCGGCGTTTAAAGCACCGTCGGTGAGCTTCTCTTCCACTCGGCGTATCGCGCGGTCTTTGTTTGGGTCAGCGATGCCGGTGGCGTCATAGAGCAGGCCCATGCCTGGCAGTTGGATCTTCCCCATGATGTCGAGCGAGACGATGCCAACCAGCATCGCCGCGACGACCACGCTGATCACGGCGGCGATCTGATGACGTCGGCGCCGCTTGTAAATGCCCGCGGTGGCCATGAACACCCGTGTGGACTCGCCAGGAGGGGCATTCACGTAGGCCTGATCAACGTCGCCGGTGGGCGGCGTGAAGAATCCTTCGGCATCGTGTTTGTCGACGGGTGAGTTCGGTTGGCTGTCTGACGGTGGCAGTGGTGCCGGAATCGGATCGCCCGCGAATTCTGGGAACAACCCGGCGGTGTTTGGGCCAGCCTCAGGCACATCGGCATGCGCGGCCAAGGACTCCGCGTGGTCGATCGGTGGGAGGCTTACGGCCGGTTTTACCACCGACTTGGTGACCTCCTGGGAAGGCTGAATATCATCTGCCGCCGCGGCGGCAGCAGACTCCGGCGGGTTGTCATAGGCTGCCTGTTGAGCTTCGGCACGAGCAAAGGGGTCGTCATCAAACGCGCTTACGGGGGGGGCCGCATCTTGACGTTCGGGAAGGCCGAGCAGTTCTTGTGTCGCAGCCGCATGGTGGCCTGCGTTAGACGCCGGCAGCTTTGCCAATTCTGGTTCGGTGGGATCGGCGGGGGACTTGGCCGCGCGCATCGCCTCGACGCTGACGATCGGGCGGGATACCGGTACGGCGGCTTCTTCGCGCGATCGCTTCAGTTCATCGGCCAGCTGGTTGGCGTTCATCGCCACGGTGTTTTCGATGCCGTCAAAGGGGCTTGGCGCGTTCTTGCCAGCCGGCTTTGGTTGGAGCACGCGCCAGGCGGCCGGGCCCGAGGCTTCTGCAGCGGCCTTGAATGTTTCGACGGCGCCCAGACGTAGCCACTCGGCCATGCCGTCTTTCCAGCAGTAGCTGCGTTTGTCGATTTCTTTAGCGGCCAACATGGCCAGCACGCGCTCGGCAGGCATCGGCCCCTTTTGCGCGCCGCTCACAAGCACGTACCATTCTTCGTCGGGCGCAGCAGGTGGCTCTAGGGCCGGACCGCTCTTGTTCAGCTCACGTTCTTGGGCCGCCAACAGCTTGTTGATTTCGGCGCGCGAAGAGACGCGGGTCGCTTCGCTTTCGAAGCCGCCATTGCCGGCCGCTTCATGGCGCAAGCGATTCAGCTCTGCGAGGCTAGCAACTTTGGTAGAGGCCACATCCAGGCTGGAGGCACGTGGGCGGATAGCCGGTGCGACGGCTTCTCGGGGAGCTACGACGTCGGCGGTCGCAGGTGGGGCTGCGTCAGAGTTTTTGCCTGCATCAACACCATTGGCCTTGCGCTTCAGGCGAATCACGGTGCCGCATTTTTTGCACGGGAAACGTAGGGTCGCAGCCGCCGGTACCTTGTCGTCGGCGATGGTGTAGCGAGTGCTGCATTTAGGACAGGAGAACTTCACAGGATGCCCACCAGATGTTCCTTGATCTGCTCACGAATCTCGTTCGTTGGAGCTGTCTTGATGCACCGCTCCCACATGTCTACGGCTTTGTGCCTGAAACCCTTCGCTTGGTACAAGAGCGCCAGGCTCTTGGTGGCCGCGAACAATTCGGGTTCAAGTTCCACTGCCCGCTCATAGTGATAGATCGCTTGGAAGGCGCGGTCACGCATTTCCAGAACCCACCCCAGCTGGAATTGTACCTTGGCGGCAAACGGTTCCAGGCTTTCAGCGGCGCGCAAGGACGTAAGCGCGGCGTCCCAATCTCCGGCCTGGGCGGCCTTCAGCCCTGCCTCGTAGCGGGCCTGCGCTTCGCGATTGAGCTCGGCCTCGCCCATCTTCAGTGGGGTGTGGGCCAACAGCGCTTCGGTGTGTCTGCGTAACTCTCCAATTCGAAACGGTTTTTCTAAGAAAACGTCGACGCCATACAGGCTCTTGATGTCCTCGGCGATGCGCCAGCCGCGGTAGATCGCCGAAATCATCAGCACGGGCGTTTGCCCAAAGCGCTTTGAATTCTTCACCTTGCGGCAGATTTCGAAACCGTGCACCTCGGGCAACATCGCGTCCAGGATGATCAGGTCGGGGCGCACCGACTTGATGAGCTCCAACGCTTCGATGCCGCGGCTGGCTGTGACGAGATCGGCCTGGGTGGATTTGAGCGCCTCAACCACCAACTCACGAATCTCGGCCTCGTCATCCACCACCAAGATGACCTTGCCACGGCCAACACCACTCGTTGCCTGGGCGGTGGCCACCGGGCTTGCGCTGACGATGGGCGGCGGTAGCACGGCTGACTGCAAAGGCGGCACCGGGGCTGCGCGTGTCAAATCCAGTGGCTCATCGGTTGGCCCGATCGGGGCGGCCAGCTTGGGCGCGGGCACTGGATCGCTGACCACGGCCAGCACTCCCGGTTGCGCGTGGGCGCCTTCAAAGCCTTGGGCATGGGGCGCGTAGCTCTTGGCGAGGGCCTCGGTTAGCCGTGTGTGCAATGCAACATAGGGGCGGATGGTGAGGCCGGTAGCAAAAGCGAACTCATCCAATAGGTTTTGGTGCACATCGGCGACGGCGACCAGCAGGTTGTGGTCATCCACCCCAATCGGCAGGATCCCATGTTGTTTAGCGACCGCCGCGGGGATGCGATCGAGCACGGCGCGCGGGATCGACATCTGCGTTAGGTCGACGCCCGGAATGCCCAATTGCGCCGAGAGTACTTTGAGCACCTCCGCGTCTCTGACACGTTTCGAGTTGGCGGCCACTGAGCCAAATCGGGTGCCTGCGAGCACCGTTTCGACGGCGATGGTCTCCGCGACGGCGCGGGTGAGGAACCCCCGTGCCACCAACCGATCTCCGATGCGGCCCTTTTCGCTCATCTCGGCTCGATACTAGCCGGCTTGTGGGGGCGGGGTCTACCTGGAGGAGGCCGCGGCCAGCGTTCTGGTTTTTATGAGGGAGTCTTTCGGGATGGGGGGTTAGAACGGCAGGGTATTGGGGTTGGGCATCGCCTCACCCGGCTCTTTGGGGACAAATGGGCCTTCTGCGCCACTACCGGGGCGAGGTTGGAACGTCGTGTAGAGCTTGTTCAGCTCGGTTGCCAGATCGGCCGCGGCTGGTTCGAAGCACTCAAAGTGCAGCACGAAGGCCTCGCTACCAGTGACGAGGTAAACTTCTTCCAACACCAGCGGGTATTGCACGTTGCCTTGGTACAAGTAGCTGCCGGTCACCGAGGCTGCCTGGTAGCCGGCCAAGGTCAAATCTCGTTTCGAGGCCATCTTGAAGCTGGGTAGTTTTTTCAAGCGTCGGTCGAGGGCGTTGAGTAGCAGCTGGCGTGGGTGAGCGCCGCGCGGCACCGCCATCCGGCGGATCTGTAGGACGGCGTTGCCTGGCCGTGAGATCGCCTGGATTTCGACCGTGTCGGGGTCGTGCTTTTTCAGCGCCGGGGCCCAACCGGGGGGGACCTCGATCGAAAACAGTCTGCCTGGGGCGGTAAACGGCGTGGTCGGCTGGTTGAACAACTCAATCTGTGGCACCGGAATACCGTCGGGGCCGGCCGACCAAGTTTGGCCCATAAGCGTCAACACGAACACCATTGGGGTCATCATCTGCTCCTCGGTTCGAGCCTAGCAGACGCAGCGTCAATTTCGAGGCTCAAATCGGCAGGACGCACGGTGTGCGTCAACGCACCCAACGAGATCCGATCGACGCCGGTGCGGGCAATCTCTGGGATTCGTTGCAGCGTGATGCCTCCCGACGCCTCCAGTTCGACGCGCCCACGTGCCAGCTCTACCGCTTGGCGCATCTCTTCGCACGACATGTTGTCCAAAAGGACAATGTCAGCGCCAGCGTTGATGGCTTCCTCTAATTGTTCCAATCGATCGATTCCGGCTTCGATCGGTAGTCTACCGACATGAGCGCGCGTCATCGCCACGGCTCGCGCCACCGAGCCTGCGGCGGCTACGTGGTTGTCTTTGATCAACACAGCGTCAAACAGGCCGATGCGATGATTCTCGGCGCCGCCGGTACGGACGGCAGCCTTGTCCAACAAGCGCCACCCGGGCGTGGTTTTGCGCGTGTCGTAGATGCGCGAGCGAGCGCCTTCGGGGAGTGCTGCGACCGCCAGGCGTGCGGCGCTGGCGACACCACACAATCGCATCATGAAATTCAGCAACGTGCGTTCCAACGTCAACACGGCGCGGACATCGGCTTCGAAGGCCAACAGGGTGGCTTTTGCAGGCAGCTCTTTGCCTTCGGGCGCCACCTGGTCATATGTGGCGGTGGGATCTTGGCGGGACAGCAGCGCCTGCGCGAGCGGCAGGCCACACACCACTGAGACATGGCGCGTGACAATCCGTCC
>JAKLEG010000300.1 GCA_022703175.1 Myxococcota bacterium
GTAAGGTGTTCAAGGTGCTCTTGTTGCAACTGGCCACGAGGCTCATCGCCATGACCAGGATGACGTAGCGGGTCGGTTGATAACTGTTCATACGCCTGTCTCCTCGGCCGTGGGCCGTCTCCTGACACACCACACCCAGTTATCGTTCATCGACATCATTATCGGGTCACACTGCGACATGTTGCGCAATAGTGGACCCCAACTTAGATCGGGATCGCGGCAGTCGCCACACCGCGCTAGGACGCGGGTCGTACAGGTTTTTGACGTCGTGTAGCGTAGTCGATGACGTGCACCTTGCAAACCGCTGCTTCATTAGCGTCGTGGAGTTCTTCCAGCCGGTTCAGCTCGGCTTCGACTGCGGCGCGCAGGCTGTCGCGGGTGGCATCGGGGGCGGGGACCACCGGGTTTCCGTAGAAGACGGTAATGCGGGAGAAAGGCTTGGGAATCTGGGTGCGGTCCCAGGTGCGTGGCAGGATCCAGCGACGACTTGGGATAACCACGGCTGGCAAGATGGCAGCGCCGGTGCGTAGCGCCAAGTCGAGCGCGCCCCGATGCACGTGGTTGCGCGGGCCGGTGGGACCATCTACGGCCAACAGGGCCGGGATGCCTCGGTTGAGATAGTCGGTCTGACGATCCAGCGCTGCTTGGCCACCTTTGTCTTCACCGCGTTTCCGCGTGGAGCCGCGGATTGGGATGACGCGGCGAGTGCGCAAAGCCGGTACCAATAGGTCGCCATCGGCCGAGCGGGATACCATGGCCGTGATCGGGCGATCATCGCTAATGAAGGTCGCGGCCAATTGGTGGGCGTGCAGCATGGCGTAGATGTAGCGCCGGCCGTGATTGGTGAAACGCGTCCGTGGGTCATTCTCTGAGCGGTAGCGGCAGGTGAGGCGCCAAAGGACGAACAGCACGGCGGCCACGAGTCCCAAGGTCAGGTTGAGCGGGCGGCGGTGCCACTTCATGGCGACAACTCCGGCTCGGCATCGGACGTCGCTGCTTTGGGCGGGGTAATACGGATGCGGTTGGAATAGATGACCGGCACGCTGCGATTTCCGAAAAGGATACCCGGGATCTCCAGGCGCACTTCAACACGATAGGTGCCAGGCGGTGGTGCCTTGTAGTTCAGCTCAGACTCGTGCGTGCGCACGACTTCCTGACCGTTGCGAAACAGCACCAGCTGAGGCCGTTCTCCGCTCTCGGTCGTAGGACCCTTGATTTTCAGAGCGTCGACCTCGTCGAGTGTCAGCGAGTCGCCTGCCGCGCCTGCCCAGTGGCTACCGAGATAGGCCTCAAACTCAAAGCGGGGGTTGCGGCCGAACAGCGGTGTCACGCAGTGAAACCGGCCTCGCAGGAGGGCACTGAGAATCGCAGCGGGCCGTTCGTCGGTATCGGAAGGCAACGCCGCGTGCAGGCTTAAGGCGAAGGCGCGTAGGTTGTCGGCCATCGGCAACGGCCGGCCATGAGCATCGGCACCGCAGTAGCCTACAAACGCCGCCGAGGACTCCCGATCCCAGCGAGTTAGCGCACGTGCGTCACGATCATACAATTGCGCCAACGCTAGGTCGCGATGAACACCATAGGCAAGCAAGGTCGGGACCAGCCCTAAGAAAATTGGCCCACCACGCCTGCGTGCGGCGGAGGCGACGTTGGCAATTTCGAAACCAGCGAGACCTACCATCGGGCCATCCCACGGCCGTTTGGTGTCGGCTGGATGAGTGGCGATCGGGTTGCCGCCCAGGGCGCGAATGTCGCGCACGACCTCCAAGTTGTTTCGGACAGTCTCGGGTGGCAGATCCCGCGCTGCCAGGCCTACGACGTGGCCAAAGCCGGTGGAGATTTCGGCAAACGATAAGAGCGTTACGTCGCCCACCGTCACTGGCCCAGCCAACTGACGGTTGTGATCGGTCAGCACCAGGAAGTCGAGCTTCTGTTGGCTTGCGATAGCGGCCAGCTCCTCGACCTTCACATGCCCGTCATGGCTCATATCCGAGTGGACGTGAAAAACGCCAAGCGGCCGGGCCTCGCCATTCTGCGTGAGTTTCGGCAGCACGCGGTTATGGGCGCGGTAGCCCATGCCGGCAAGCACCAGCAGTCCGCTGACGATGACCACGAGCCATTGGCGCATTGGTTACCCGCGACTCGTTGGTGACGAGGTTTCAAACTGCATCGCGTACAGACGCGCGTACTCGCCATTGTGAGCGAGTAGCTCATCATGACGGCCGCGTTCGATGATGCGACCATCCTTAAGGACGGCGATCAGATCGGCACGGCGCACGGTCGACAGCCGGTGCGCAATCACGAGGCTTGTCCGGCCGCGCATCAACTCCTCTAGCGCCTGCTGAACGAAGCGTTCGCTCTCCACATCCAAGGCGCTGGTGGCTTCGTCTAGAATCAACAAGGGTGGGTCGCATAATAGCGCGCGCGCGATGGCCAGGCGTTGGCGTTGGCCGCCCGAGAGCAAGATGCCGCGCTCGCCAATGATGGTGCGGTAGCCTTGTGGCATGCGGTCGATGAACTCGTCGGCATAGGCGGCCTTGGCTGCGGCCCGGATGCGCTCCACCGAGGCGTCGGGGCGGCCGTATGCAATATTCTCTTCGACGGTAGCGTTGAACAGGAAGTTGTCTTGACTGACCATGCCGATTTGGTGGCGCAGTGAGGCCAACGTGACCTCGCGGATGTCGCGACCATCGATGCAAATGCCGCCAGCGGTGACATCGTAGAAACGAGGCAACAGGTGGGCAAGCGTGGTTTTGCCTGCGCCGCTCGAACCCACCAAGGCGATCATTTGCCCGGCGCGCAGGGTGAGCGAGACATCGCTCAACACCGGCGTTGAGCCATATCCGAAGCCCACCGCGCTAAATTCAACGCGCTCCTGAAAGGGCGCAATCGGCGTGGCGTTGGCCGCGTCGCGAATCTCTGGAACGAGATCGATGATCTCGAAGATGCGTTCGGCTGCAGCGGCGCCTGTGGCCATGAAATCGCTGACGTTGCCGAGCTTTTTCAAGGGGTCGTACATCAAGACCACGGCGACGAAGAAACTAATAAAGTGCGCAGGGTCGGCGCCTTTGGCTTGGACTTGATAGCCAAGCAACGCGAGCAATCCGGCCAAAGCAATAGCGCCCAAGAACTCCATCGTCGGGGTGCGCACGGCGCGGATGAAGTAGCTCTTGCGCATCTGCTTTAGATAGCGCTCCCCCGCGAGATCGAGTTTTTTGGCCTCGCGCGCCTCGGCACCGAACGATTGTACAACACGGATCCCTGCCAGCGCTTCGTAGCAAACGGCATTGATCGCCCCCTGGACGTCTTGGCCGCGACGCGACACCTTTTTGAGCCAGCGCGAGAAGCGCGCCAGTGGCAACAACGCCACTGGCACGGTGATGAGCGTGAACATCGCCAGCTTGGGGTCGGTGTAAAAACAGAAGCCGATCAACACCAACACGGACAAAGGTTCGCGGAACAACGGGGCCCAACCGTTGAATACGGCTTGTTCCACCTGATTTGCGTCACTGGTGAGCCGGCTGAGCAGATCGCCGTGAGCGCGTTTGCCAAAGAAGGCTGGGGATTGGTGCAGCATTGCATCAAAGGCATCGCCGCGCAGACGTTTGAGGATGTTTTGACTCGCGCGTCCGAGCAACGCGAACTGACCGGTGTGTGACGCACCTTTGACGAACGCCGTGACCACGAGCAACAGCGGCACGACGAGCAGCGCGAACTTCGGGTCGAGCGTTTCGAGCTTTGCCACGAGGTCAAGGGGAATGCCTTTGACGACGCCGCGCAGATCGCCGTTGGAGGTACGCAGGACGTCGCTGAATCGGCCGGTAAAGACGAACTTCAGCGCAGGGCCAGCCAAGAAAGCGTACACCGCGCTGGTGACGGCGAGCACCACCATGCAGGCATATGCCAATAGCAGGGTATGCAACTCGTGGCGCAGGTAGGGGATGAGGCGCTTGAGTGGATTCACCGCAACCTCTCGAAACGCAACATTGGCACTTTCAACACGGCTTCCACCACGATGCGTCGCGACATCTTCGAGACGCCTTCTTCGCGCTCAACGAAGACAATGGGGGTTTCGACGACTCGAAAGCCCTTTTTGATGGCGCGATAGGTGAGTTCGATCTGGAAGGCATAGCCGGTGGTGCGTACCTGGGCCAGATCCAGAGTTTCCAGCACCTCGCGACGAAAACATTTAAAACCGCCGGTGAGATCGCGAATGCCCACTCCGAGCATGGTGCGAGCGTAGAACGAGCCGCCTCGGGAGATCAGCTTGCGACTCCAAGGCCAGTTTTTGGTGCCCCCGCCTTTGACCCACCGGGAGCCTAGAACCAAGTCGTAGGTTTCGGCTAAACGGAGCAGGTCATTGAGAGCGGCCGGGGGATGACTGAAGTCGGCGTCCATCTCGATGATGCGTTCGTAGCCGGCGTCTAGCGCGCGCCTGAAACCGTCCAAGTACGCGGCCCCGAGGCCCTGCTTGCCTGGTCGATGGGCGACATGCACGCGCGTGTCCTTGGCCGCCAGGTCGTCCGCCAATGCCCCTGTGCCATCCGGGGAGTTATCATCAAGGATCCAGACATCCACGGGAGCTGCTTGCAGGATGGCCGGTACGATGCGCGGGAGGTTCTCTCGCTCGTTGTAAGTTGGCAATAACACCACAGCCTTGCGTGTTGGCGTGGGAGGAGCAGATGGGCTTGGCGATTGATTCATACTTAGCCCCACAAACGGCCGGTGGTGGGAGCATTGCCATCACCCCGGTTTGGTTCAGGTAGGTAGGTTTCGAGGACCTCGGCGACACGTTGAGCGGTGCCGACACCTCCCAACTGTTTGCGAACATTGGCGAAATCTTGGTTCAGGCGTACGCGCGTGACAGAGTCAGCCAGCAACGTGCTTAGCTCTTTCTCAACGCGTGCGGCAGTAAATTCATGTTGGACAAGCTCGGGCACGACGGTGTGGCCGGCGATCAGGTTCACGAGCGAGATGTGGGCCACTTTAATAAGCCGTTTTAGAATGTGGTAGGTGAGCCATGATACGCGGTAGACCACCACCATCGGCCGAGACAGCAGCGCCGTTTGCAGCGTGGCCGTGCCGGAGCAGACGATGGCGGCATCGGAGGCAACCAGCGCCTCGGTCGACCGGCCTTCCACGAGCGTAATCGGGACGGTAACCTTCTCCACCATCTTGTCGATGAGGGCACGCGGGATTGTGGAGGCGATGGGCAGCACGGCAACCAGATCGGGGAAGCGTCGCTTCAGTAGTTGCAGCGCCTGCAACATCGTTGGCAAGTGACGGTTGACCTCCTGCATGCGGCTGCCAGGGAGCACTGCGACGACGGGCCCCTGGGAGCTAGGTAGGCCCAACGCGTCCCGGCTGTCGCCGCGATTGGCTTGCGCTGGCAATTCCTCCACGAGCGGATGCCCGACGAAGCGTGCCCTGACGCCACGCTCGGTGTAGAAGCTCTGCTCGAACGGCAGCACCACGAGCATTTGGCTGACCAACTCTTTGATCTGCTTGATGCGGCCTTGGCGCCACGCCCAGATCTGTGGGCTGATGTAGTACACCACCGGCACGCCCAGCTTCTTGAGCCGTTTGGCGACGCGCATGTTGAAGTCGGGCAAATCAATGAGGATCGCGACGCTGGGCCGGCGTTCGCTGGCAGCCTTCAGCAAGCGGCGCATAATGCCGAGCACGCGCGGTAACGCAAACAGCACCTCGGTGAGGCCCGCAACCGAGATCTGCTCGGCATGAGCGATGGCGTCGAGCCCTTCGGCGCGCATGGCGCTGCCGCCAATGCCAAACACCTGAGCATCAGGACGGTGGGCTTTCAAGGCGGCCATCACCTTGGCACCGTGTAAGTCTGCGGATGCCTCACCGGCAACGATGAGGATAGAGGGGCCCGTTGTCATGGGCGGCGCACGTATCACAATCATCGGCGTGCGTCATCGTGAAGAGTGGCGATCGGCGGCGGTTGACTTGGGGCGTGCTTCTGACTACCAGGCGCGCCATGCAAGGTGATTGGATCTCAATGGCGGTAACCCTGGTTGTCGTCGCCGCATTCGTGGCGTTTTTTGGCGTCGCGATGAAGCGTGCACGCGCTCGACGTCGCGCTGAGCTCACAGAAGAAACCCCAAAGCCACGTCCGGAGGGCGAGGCGGTAGCGGCTGAGGAACGCGATGACGCGGAGCTTACGCGCGAAGCCTTGGGGCAGACACTTTCCGAGGTCGATGCCGAGGCAGCACTCCCTGCGCCCACAGCACTCAGCAAGGGCGTCGCGGCACCTGAACCAACGCCCGCGCCCGAGGCGCCGAGCTCCCCCGCGGTTGCGACCGATGAAGTGTTGGCACGAGGTCTCGCCAAAACAACGAGTTCGTTTTGGGGCAAACTCTCCGACCTGTTTGCCCGCCAACCGGCCGTCGATGCCAGTGTTCTCAATGAGTTGGAGGAAGCACTGCTGACGGCCGATGTGGGGATTGGGCTGACGACGCGCTTGCTCGATGAGGTGCGCAACGGGATCAACAACCGCACGATCACGCAAGCCGCGCAGGTGCGTGCGACGCTCAAGGCGCGGCTCATTGAGGCACTGCGCGCTGCGGCGGTCACGCAAGATCCTTTTGCAGCCGACGGGGCGCGTCCCAAAGTGGTGCTGTTTGTCGGCGTCAACGGCGTCGGCAAAACGACCACCATCGGTAAGATCGCGGCGCAATTGACCGGGCAAGGCAAGAGCGTGGTGTTGGCCGCGGGTGACACGTTCCGCGCGGCAGCGGCTGAGCAACTGACGATCTGGGGCGATCGCACGGGGGCTAAAGTTGTCCGCGGTGATACCAACACCGATCCTGCGAGCGTTGTGTTCAACGCCGTGAACCATGCGATTCAAGTCAATGCCGACGTGCTGTTGGCCGATACCGCCGGGCGGCTGCACACGAAGAGCAACTTGATGGACGAGATCAAAAAGGTGAAACGAGCGGCCGGCAAGGCGCGTGAAGGCGCTCCTGATCACACCTGGCTTGTTGTGGACGGGACGACCGGTCAGAACGCCTTGCAACAGGCGCGGGAATTTCATCAGGCCTTGGGGCTAGATGGGGTCATCTTGACGAAGCTGGACGGCACGGCCAAGGGCGGCGTCGTCATCGCGATCGCGGATGCCCTGAAGTTGCCAGTGCGCTACGTGGGCGTGGGTGAAAAGGCAACGGACTTGCGACCCTTCTGCGCCGAAACCTTCATCGCCGCGTTGTTCGGCGACGTCCATTCTTGACCCTCGTCGGTCTGGTCATATACTGGGCAAAAGGCCGTGAACGTGAACAAACCGCCAGCCAGAGCTTCTGAGAAGCGTACTG
>JAKLEG010000301.1 GCA_022703175.1 Myxococcota bacterium
GGCCGACGTGGGACTCTTAGGTTTACCCAACGCTGGTAAATCATCCTTTTTGACTCGAGTCTCCCGAGCTAGGCCGAAGATCGCCGACTATCCTTTTACGACACTGGTGCCCAACCTCGGTATGGTTCGGTTTGGCCACTTCCAAGATTTCGTTGTGGCCGACGTGCCGGGGCTCGTGGTGGGCGCTCATCAGGGCACCGGTTTGGGCGCGCGTTTTTTGCGCCACGTCGAGCGGGTGCAGCGCATCGTGCACTTGATCACGGTTGAGCCGGACATGCCCGATCGCGAACCGATTGAGGACTTCGAGGCCATCGAGCAAGAGATGTGCCTGTACGACGCCAAGCTTGCCCAAGTGCCGCGGGTGTTGGTGCTCAACCGCATGGATCTCGACTGGGTGCGTGCCGAAGAACCGCGTATTCGTCGCTACGCCAAGCGTAAGAAGATCGCGTTCTTTCCAATCTCCGCCGCCACCGGCGAAGGCATCACCGAGCTCGTCAATCACTTAGGCGAAGTCATTAGCAAAGAGCGCCGAGGCGATGGTCCCGAGCCGGAGCCGCGCAAGAAATCCAGCAAGGGTCGCGGTCGCGGTGTCAAGAAGTAGCTTGTTGTCCTAAAAGTCTAAGAAAATCAATTTTCTATGACTCTTGAGGGGAAGGACTTCCCCTACGCCGGAGCCCCGCGGTGGGTCTCCGGCTACCCCTTCAACGGGGGCAGGCGCCCCCGTAACGCCCCCCCAATGAAGGTGGTTTCGGTTTCAGCTCTTCCTCACCAACCGCGCATTCTCGAATACGCAATCGCGTGCACGCGACGACATCAGGCATGCGAGTGCAAAGTAGACGGCAGGCCCGCGTGTCCGCAAAGCCTTGGCAGTTGTTGTCGGTCAGCCCATATTGTCCCTCAGATGTCGCGCATCATTACGTTTAGTATTTTTTTGTCGATGATGGTCGGGGTCGTCGCAGGCCTTCATTACTACTTCTATGCTCGCCTGATTCGGGATACCGCGATGCCACGCGAGTGGCGTACCGGGCTGCTTGCGCTCATTGTGCTTCTGGCGGTGTCGTTGCCTGCGGCGATGGCGCTTACCCGCACGTTGCCTTCACCTTGGCGCGACTTCGTCAGCTGGCCCGCCTTTTTGTGGATGGGCGGCATGTTCTTGCTTTTTGTTTTGCTGGTGATGGCCGACGGCACGCGGGCGGTGAGTTACCTAGCGGGCAAGGCGTTTTCGACTTTGGATATCAACGCCGTAGATCCGGCCCGGCGGCTGTTTTTGGCGCGCGTCGTGGCGGGGGGGGCGCTGCTAGGTTCCTTTGGGTTGTCTGGGGTGGCGGTTGCCGGCGCGCTCAGTTCGCCGCGCATTCGCCGGGTGCGAGTGCCGCTCAGACGCTGGCCCAAAGCGCTCGATGGTTTTGTCATCGTGCAACTCACCGATATTCATGTGGGGCCCACGCTTGGGCGTGACTACATCCAAGATGTGGTCACGCGCACCAACGCGCAGAACCCCGATCTGATCGTGATCACCGGAGATTTGGTGGACGGCAGCGTCGAGGACCTGTCGCCTGCGTTGGCGCCGCTCAAGGAGCTTCATGCCAAGCACGGCGTCTATTTCGTCACCGGCAACCACGAGTACTATTCAGGCGTAGACGAATGGCTCCGCTACCTCGACCAGATCGGCATCCGCACGTTGCACAACGAGCATGTGATCATTGGCGACGAGGGGGCGCGTTTTGCGTTGGCGGGCGTCTATGACTCCACCGCGCATCAGGTGCATCCGCGTCACCGCGTGGATGTTGCCGCGGCCGTGGCCGGGATTGCGCCAGAGCTAGAAGTGGTGCTGTTGGCTCATCAACCCAAAGAGATCGACGCGGCGGCTCGGCAGGGCGTGGGGTTGATGCTCTCGGGCCATACGCACGGTGGTCAGATTTGGCCGTTTGGACTGCTGGTGCGCTTGGCGCAACCCTACTTGGAGGGCTTGGCGCTGCACGCTGGTATCACCTACATCTACGTGAGTCGCGGCACCGGCTACTGGGGCCCGCCGATGCGCTTGGGCGTGCCCTCCGAAATCACCCGCGTGGAGCTGTCGAGCCAGGGTGAGCCGTCGGTGAGTGATGAGGGCTATGTCACCAAGCGGGTTTAACCCGTGGATTGTGGTACAGATGGTCGAATGGTGCAGGATGCGCTTCGAATAGCGATGGCTTGTCGTGCCAACCCCAGGTGCGGTCTTTTGGGTCTTCCTGGGTTTGTGCTTGTTGTCAGCGGTTTCGCGGCGTGCGCGCGCAGCGGCTATGAATCGGTCGCGCAAGAGCCACGTCCTGGCGACGGCGATTCCCAGGTGTTGCAGGGGGATAACCGTTTTCCTGAGCCGCACTCGCTGCCGTGTCTGCAATCCTGCACGCCGGGGGCTTGGAACAACCTTGGGTCCGCGACCGCGGGCAATTCCTTCGCGCAGGGCTCGCTGGCTGCGTGCATGCAGAGCGATGGCAACGTTGCCGTGGTGGTCAAAGATGGCAGTGAAGCCCGTCTTCGGAGAGTGGCGGGCGACGGTACGCTGCTTCTGGACACACCGCTGGGGTTGGTGTTGACCAGCGGTGATTTCGTGATGGGGGATATCTCTGACCTGATCTGCCTGTCTGAGGGTGTCGTGCTCTACTACCGGACGGCCGCTGGTGAGGCGTCGCTTGAGACCTTCGCACCCGACGGCACGACGCGTCGTGGCCCGGTGGCTGTGGTGGGGGGGCAGGCTCCTACTGCCAGCATTCCCGCAGGCGCTGCGGTCATGGCAGGGGATCTCTACGCCTTTTACGCCGCGCAAGAGGGCACGGCGTTTCGGATCTATGCGCGCCGTTTCGATACGTCGCTCGCACCCCTGGGCGAACCGATTCTGGTGACCCCCGACGACAATGTGAACATGGCCTACCTCGACGTGGCGGCTCGCGCGAGCGACGTGGCCGTTGTCTACTCGGATACAAGTTCGGCGTGGCACGTCGCATGGGTCACGCGCCATGGAGAGGTCGGTAGGATGGGGCCTTTGGCAGCGGCGAGCGATCCAAGCCAGGTCAAGTTGGCATCGGCGGCGGGAATGACGGCGGTCTGTTGGGCGACCAACACTGGGAGCTCCGGGCCGACCGTTTGTACCATGATGGATGATGCGGGGGTGTCGCTTGGCCCTCTTCAAAACCTCACTCCCGCTGGGCGCAACGATGGCTTGGGGATTAGTCTCGCAAGCGACCGCTGCGGGTTCCATCTCGTGAGCTATTGCCGAATGATCCTGTCGAGTTGTCCAGACGGCGGCGGCTATTACTATGGCGACCCGGGCACAGCTAGTTGGACCCGCGTGGGATTGCCGCCACGAACCGGGAGCAACGATACTGTTGTAGGCTGGCTACCTATGAGCACCGAGCTTTTGGTAGGCGACCAAGGGGTGCGGCACTTCGGTTTGAACCGCAGCAACGCTGCCGGCACGACCCAGTTGCACCAGTTGGCGTTCGCTTGTGTCGCCCAGACGCAGTAACAGCGCTCAGCCTCTCAATATTTTTCGGGATACTTATATAAGTACCTGAAAACGTGCAACTTTTTTGACGATTGTGAAAACCTCCGGTAATGCAGGAGGCAATGACAACGACATCATCTGCATGGCTTACCGAAAACAAAAACCAGAACCGCTTTGTGACCCATCTGGTGGGGACGCTTGCGGGTGGTGTGTTGTACGCGCTGTTGGCCACCTCCTGTGGCGTTGATCCCGAAGGTCGTGCCGTTCCTGAGCACTTTGATGCGCCTCGGGCGGCGACACCCGAGGTTATGACCGAGGCTCCCGAGGTGGTGGCCGCCATGCCTGAGGCGGTAGCGAATCCCGACGTGATCGCCAAGGTCGTTTTCTCGGCGCCGATGCAGGACGCCGCCGAGGACGCTGTGACGCTGACCTCGGAGACTGAGTTGCTTGCGGTAAGCGCAGCCTGGGATACAAGCCATACCGTTTTGGCATTGCGTCCGCTTACGGTGCTAAGCGAAGGCGACTACGTGCTCACCGTTGATACCAGCGCCAAGAACAGCGACGGCGTCGGTCTCGCGGCGCCGTTTGCCACAAGCTTCGCCGTGATGATGCAGCAAAGCAAGCCGTAGTCCCCGCGTCGTTCGCCGCTGTCAGGCCCTTTGAGCGCCGTTGTCAGGATGACTTAGGGCTCGACAGCGCGGTGCCAACCAACTAGAAATGCGGACGTTTTTGGCTCTGTGGAGCAGCATCCAAGTTTTGTGGCGGAGCGCGGTAAATCCACCGATACATACGGTGGTGTGGTGTGTCCGCTGGCTACGGGAGGCTCGCATGCGTTGGTTCGGCTGGTTGTTGACGTTGGTGGTGGGGCAGGCGGCATGTCAGGAAGAGAAACTGACTGCGCATGCGCCGCGCCTAGACGTGTCGGTTTACTACATGGATCAACAGGCCTACCGCGGCTCAGATCCAGCCAGCCTCACCATCGATTTGGGCCAGATCCCCGTCTACTCCACCAAGTGGGCGGTCTATCAGCTTGAAAACCAGACGCAAGTACCGTTGCACATCAGCGGCGTGGTGTTTACCCACACGACCGGCCTGCGTTGGCAAGAAGCCCACTGGCTGAACTTCGAAGACCTGGCCGCTGCCGATCGAGGCCGGCCGTTCGACTCACCTGCGGCCGGTAAGGTGTTTTACGATTGCGACATGACGCGCACGGCCTGCGAGGTTGTGCCGCCAACTTGCGACAAGGACGAAGTGCCCGCGTTGATCAACGGCTGCACCCCCGATTGCGTGCAAGAGAAGAACTGCACTGTCACGATCAGCCCGTTTGGGACACTGTTGCTGGGCGTGGCCTACATGCCGCTCGAAACTGGGGTGCACGGCATTGACGCCGAAATCTACTCCGATGCCTCCAATGCGCGGATCGTCTCGCTGCACGCCCAAGGTGAGGCGGTGTTCAATGACGCTCCCGATATTGCTTTCAGCTACGACGGTTACACCGGTCCATCAACCGACAACTGCACCGGCACCTCCTGCGTGATCCCAGACGAAAAATCTTTTGATTTCGGTAACATCGGTTTGGGCTCCGTGGGTTCCAAGACGCTCAATATTTACAACACCGCCCGCTGCACGCCGTTTGTGGGCGTGGACCCGTGCACGTTGTGCGCCCTCACGGTGGACAAGAACCCGAATCAGTACAACCTCGGCATTGGCTTCAAGCCTGGAACCAACGACTTGGGTTACTTCGCCTTTGGCGCCTCGACGCGTGTGCCGTTCGATGTCTTGCAGGAACCGGTGCAATCGGACCAGAACCATGTCTGTGCCGATGCCATCAACCCCAATCGCATGGCGCAAGGATTTGTGTCGCTACCGTTGGAGTTTCGCGCGCCGATGGATGAGGGCGAGTACCGCACGGTGATTGTGGTGGAATCCACCGATCCGGATGAGCCGGTGGTGGAAATTCCAATCGTCGCGCACGCACGCAATTCGCCGGTGGCCGTGGCCAAGCTGCGTGAGTTTGATCCACAGAACCCGAGTGAGCCTTTCACCGACCCCTCCACCATTCAGCCGCTCAAGCGGGTCTATTTCGATGGTCGTGCCAGTTACGATCCGCGCAACATCAACGACCCGGATCTGATCACCGGCTACGAGTGGCGTATCATCGAGTACCCGGTAGGCTGCAACCCGGCCGACTTCAGTCACCAAGGCGCCAACACGCCCCTTTACAACTTCTGGTTGCCTCTCGCCGGTCACTATATCGTGGGCCTAAGAGTCAGAAACGCCGACGGTATCCAAAGTGGCGATACCGCTGAGAGCAAGGTCGAGTTTGACGCGATCCCTGGGTCACGGATCCACGTACAGCTTACCTGGGATGACGGTAGTAACGATCAGGATTTGCATCTCTTTTACTTGGCCGAAACCGACACGTTGTGCAGCCATCCGTGGGACTGTTATTTCGCCAACAAAGAGCCGGTGTGGTTCTCGGAAGCGAATTTTGGCGAGGGCCCCAACCCACGCTTGGATATCGACGACATCAACGGCTTGGGGCCGGAAAACACCAATATCGACGTGCCAAAGCCGGGGACCTACCGCATCGTGGTGCACTACTGGCGCGGCACGGCCAGGACGCGCAATACCGTGCGCGTCTTTTTAAACGGTATGCAGGTGGCCGAATACCGCCGGGAACTTACGCTCGAACAGGCCTGGCGCGTGGCCGACATCGAGTGGGGAGTGGAAGGTGGCGGTAGTATTATTCCCTACCCAAGTGATCCCCCCAGCGAAGTGGGTGACGTCTCGTCATTCAGCACCGATAGTTGCGGTGGCGGCGGTGGCGGTTATGACGACAGCGGCTGGTAGGGTTGCTATTCCCCAAGAACGGGGCTATGCCCCGGCCACACGACGCACCTAAATAGCGGCGGCGACAGGAGAGAGCCCTCGCCGCTTGCGGTGTCATCAGCGAGGGAGTTCCATGAAGGTCAAGACGCTGACCGTAGGAATGGTCGGCTCGGGTGGTGACGGTGTCGTCACCTCGGGCGACATGGTTCTGAACGCGGTAGCCGAAGAGGGGTTGTACGCCCTGTCGGGCAAGAGCTTTGGGCCGCAAATCCGCGGTGGCGAAAGCTCGATGCGGGTCCGGGTCGCCACGACCCCGGTGGAGAATACCGGCAGCGGTCTCGATTACCTCATCGTGCTGAACTGGCGCGATTACCATCGTTTTTCTGGCGAATTGAACATGGGGGAGAACGGCATCATCCTGTGTGAGGCCGACCCCAAGGTGGCCCTTGAGCCTATTCCCGAGGGCCTGAAGGCCAAAGAGGTTGTGCCGGTCGAGTTCCAGAAGTTGGCTGAACAACTGGGCGCCAAGCGCGTTAAGAACGTCCTGACGGTGGGCATTTTGAGTGCGTTGGCCGGGATTTCCAAAGACCGGATGGCCTCTAGCCTCTCGAAGAAATTCAAGAAAAAGGGTGAGGAAGTCCTGGAGCTTAACCGCAAGGCGTTCCAGGTGGGTTATGACCTGGCCAAATCGCTGCGCAAAGATAGCTGGCTGGAGCTGGAATACACCCCCGGTGCGCCGAAGATGGTCACCGATGCCAATTTGGCGGTGGCCGCGGCGGCGGTCGGTGCTGGGCTGCAATTTTTTGGTGGCTATCCGATCACCCCTTCTACCGAAGTCATGCAGTGGTTGACCATCCACCTGCCGCGTTTTGGTGGCACCGTGATTCAGGCCGAAGACGAGATTGCCGCAATGGGCATGGTGTGCGGTGCCTCGTTTGCCGGTGCCCGCGCCATGACCACCACGTCAGGTCCCGGCATGAGCCTCAAGACCGAGCTGTTGGG